>DPVA01000119.1 GCA_003529705.1 Gammaproteobacteria bacterium
TGGTGTCCGCCTCAATCGCCCGCAGCACTTCCTTGATGGTCTGCACTGCAAGGGGTGCAGAATCCGCAATCTGCTGAGCCCACTGTCGTGCTGTTGTCATCAGGTCGACTGACGGAACCACCGCATTGATTAAACCGTGACGCATCGCTTCTTCTGCACCCATTTTCCGACCCAGCCACAGCATCTCCAGCGCAACGTTATAGGGTACCCGTCGAGGAAGCCTCTGAATGGCCCCTGCGTCCGGAACAATACCCAATGGCATCTCAGGCAGTTGGAAGAAAATATGATCCGCAGCAATCACAAGATCACAGGACATGACCAGTTCAAAACCCCCGCCAATCGCATGTCCATTGACCGCGGCAATCACCGGCTTGTTGAGATGCCACATCTCAGTCAGTCCCGCAAAACCACCCGGCAAATCGGCATCCGCTTCCCACCAGTTATCGAGTTGCTGTTCGCCACTATCAAGCGCCTTCAGATCCCAACCCGCAGAAAAGATTTTCTCGCCGGTAGCGGTCACCAACCCCACACGGAGTTCAGGGTCATCCCGAAGCATAACGACTGCTTCATTAATTCTGCGACTCAAATCAAAGTCGATGGCGTTGACTTTCGGACGGTCCAATTGAATCTCCAGCACGCCGCCCTGACGGCTTATATTGAGTTCGTTCGATCGATCTTCCATTGCAAGTTCAGCCCCGGTTTCCTATTTTCCACTGAATGTCATTTACGCGGCACACATTATGGCAATAACCCGCACAAAGCAATATTATCTGAGGCCGTCTTTATACACCGCTGTGTACCACGAGGACCTGTCTGCACCGCAGCCGCGTTGACACCTTTCGCCCGGGAGAACTATGGATATCGAATTAAGCAGTGAACAACGGATGCTGGCCGACTCCGTTCAGGCCTTCGTTTCCGAGGAATTGCTTCCGCTGGAACTTGAGGTGGAACGTGCGGGAGAAGTCAGCACCGAACAGGGCGAAAGAATTAAGCGGAAAGCCATCGAAATGGGCTTTTATGCAGCGAACCTGCCAGAGTCGGTCGGTGGTGGCGGCCTAGACTACACCAGTCTGGCCATCATGGAACGCGAATTTGGCAAAGTATCACATGCGTTGCACGGATTTGCCTGGCGGCCGACAGAATTGCTTATGGCGTGCAATGATGAACAGAGAGCACGCTATCTTTTTCCCTGTGTGGCGGGTGAAAAAGTCGAATGCTTTGCCATCACAGAACCGGGCGCCGGTTCGGACATTATGTCCATGGCAACCCGAGCTAAACGTGACGCCAACGACTGGATCATTAACGGTTCGAAACATTTTGTCAGCGGGCATATAGAGCCCGACTTTGCTATTGTTTTTGCTGCTACCGGAACCGACGATACACCTCGAGGCCAACGCAAACGGGTTAGCGCTTTTCTGGTAGACCGGGGGCATCCGGGTTTTGAGATCACACGGGGGCCCCGGTGTGTCAGCCAGCGCGCCTATCTCAACTTTGTGCTCTCTTTTAATGACTGCCGTGTTAGTGACGCGCAGATGCTGGGCGACGAAGGCGAAGGATTGATGTTGGCCGACAAGTGGATCAAGATGGGCCGGGTATGGGTCGGTGCGGGCTGCTGTGGCCGGGCGGAGCGACTCCTTGAGTTATCGCTGGACTGGGCTGCGAACCGAAAACAGTTCGACCAACCAATTGGAAAGTTTCAAGGGACCTCCTTCAAACTTGCCGATATGGCGACAGAACTTCAGGCCGCGGACCTTCTGGTTATGCATGCAGCCCGTAAGGCTGATGCTGGAAAGATGACGCCGACTGATGCCGCGATGTGCAAACTGTTTGCCTCGGAGATGCTGCACCGGCTGGCTGATGACGCCGTACAGATACATGGCGGGATGGGCCTGATGGAGGACCTCCCTATCGAACGGTTGTGGCGGGATGCACGGCTCGAACGCATCTGGGAAGGTACCTCGGAAATCCAGCGACACATCATCAGTCGATCACTGTTGAGGCCACTCGGCGCGTGAACCCGGCCCAGCGCGTCAACCTGCAGCGACTGCTTGCACCCCGCCACATCGTTTTTATTGGCGGGGACTCCGCGGTTTTTGCTGCGGGACAGTGCGCGGCGGGCCATTTTGGCGGTGAAATCTGGGGTCTTAATCCTCAACCCAACCGTTTTGGCGCGATACCGAGCTTCACCAGCGTGCAGGCACTGCCTGAAGCGCCGGATGCAGTTTTCCTGGCCGTCCCTCGACAGGGCGTTCCCGCTGTCATCACCGAGTTAAGGGAAAAAGGCGCAGGTGGAATCGTCTGCTACTCCGCAGGTTTCGGTGAGCTAGGAGATGACGGCGCTAACCTCGAAGGTAAACTGATTACCGCCTGCGGAAATATGGCGCTTGCGGGGCCCAACGTCTTCGGCCTGCTTAACTACATCACGGGCGCACACCTCTGGCCCTTTAGCCATGGGGGGAAACCAGTTGAACACGGTCCGGCCGTAATTTCCCAATCAGGCATGCTTTCAGGGTATCTCCTGACCAACCGTCGATCGGTGCAGTTTTCCTACGTGATCGGGGCGGGCAACCAGTCTGTTCTAGGTGTCGAGGATTATCTCGATTATCTTGTCGACGACCCCGCAGTTACCGGCTTTGGTCTTTATATTGAGACGCTGAGAGATATTCCACGCTTTGCCGAAGCTGTGGGACGGGCGCTCGACCGAGGCGTCCCCGTTGTGGCACTCAAGGCGGGTCGATCAGCTCTCGCTGCACAAACCGCGCTCACCCATACAGGGTCCCTTGCCGGTCAGGATGCGTTCTACCAGTCGCTCTTCGACCGAATTGGTGTCGCCCGGGTATCCACTCCGAGCCTGCTGCTTGAAACACTGCAGATGTTAACCGCTGCAGGAGCGCCACGAGGACGCCGTCTCGCTGCCTTTACCTGCTCCGGAGGTGATGTCGCCATGCTGGCCGACTGCGCCGAACAGGAAGGGCTCGTTTTTAACCCACCCGATTCAGTCACCAAACGAAACCTGCGTCAGTGGCTTCCGGAGATTGCCACGGTCGGCAATCCGCTCGA
>DPVA01000079.1 GCA_003529705.1 Gammaproteobacteria bacterium
ACCTCGGACTTGATCAGTTAAACCAGTCTGCGGTCAATATACGTGAACACAAAGAGGGTTGTTTGAGGGTCGTCACCATCGCAAGCGTTGTGACGATGTTTATCGGAAAGATACTCAAGGCATTTGATGCGAATTATCCTAATGTGGCGGTTTCGCTTGAAGTTCAGCCTACGCAAAGGGTGTTTGAATACATCACTTCCGGCCAGTGCGATTTAGGACTCTCAACGCTGCCGATGGAAAACCCGGCAGTAGTATCGAGACCGGTCCTTCGCGGACAGTCCGTCTGCATTTTTCCAAAAGGACATCGCCTGCATGCCAAAGCCCGGATCACTCCAAAAGACCTCAGAGGCGAAGAATTCATTTCCTACCGAAGTGACTCGGTCTACCGTCATCGGGTGGATCAGGTTTTTTCGCAAGCCAAGGTAGATCGCAGACTTCGCTACGAGTTACGGACCACCGACGCGATATGTAAGTTGGTTGCCAATGGCATCGGCGTTTCAGTCATCGGGCCTTCTTTCCCAGGTGTCAAACTCGAGAGCGGCATTGAAGTAAGACCCTTCTCACCCGCCTTACATGGGGATCTTGCCGTGTTATACCTAAAACACCGCGCATCCGGCCGTCTAATTCACGCCTTCTGCGAGACCGTGGTGCAGACCCTTCGGGCCAGCCGTCGCCGCAAATAGGTTCAGCCAATACAGCGGGCAGCGAGTGCCGCCTTGAACGCTGCTCGGGTTTGCGCGCTATGAATTGCCGGGTAGTCCCGGGGGAATGTTTCTCCCGCTTCCACTTGCAGGGCAATCATGATCGGGCCGGGTGTCGCAAGAATCTTCGGAAGGGCCCGCGAAAAAGCATCAATTTCCGCAAATGTGTATGCCTCCTCATACCCTGCCGCAACGGCCATCGCTGCGAAGTCAATTGAATTTTTACCGGGAATAGGAAATTCCCCATTAACTTCGTAGATGCCGTTCTGGCAGACGAAATGCTTGAGATTCCTAGGACTTTGGTCCGCAATAGTAACCAGGGATCCCAGGTTCATAAGAAGGCTGCCATCGCCATCCAGCACGACAACGGGCTCCTCCGGACATGCCAAAGCGAGGCCGAGGGCGTGGCTGGATCCCTGTCCCATGGCTCCGGTGCAAAGATAGTTCAGTGGGTGGGGTCTTATGCCCATCCAGTCAAATGCACTCTGGTAGACGGGAACGACGATCCCGTCCGGATAATGTTGACTGAGCATCCTCAGGGCCTGGTCACGTTTCATTGTCATGTGTCATCTCCGAAGCCTGGGATGAGAAATACCAATGGATGAGACGCGGTATAGGCCTCATCGATCGCCTCAGGAATTACCACTGCGTCAGCGTTACGACTCAGTACGTGGTAAGGGATTTCCATGGTCTTTAGAATGGGTTCAATGATCCGGACGCCGTTTTGCTCCGACTGGATTGGTGCCCGCTGCTTTTCGAGACCCTGCAGACCAATCATCATCACGATTGGTAACTGGTAGTCCATACCCATCACCCGAATTGCGTTAATGGAATCCAGAAATCCGGTGTGCTGGATAAGCAGCAACGCCCGTTTTTCGGCGTAGGACATTCCCGCGCAGATCGAAACCCCTTCATCTTCCTTACAAACATTAACCAGCCGAAACGGCTGTCGCCGCGCAATCGGCCATAGCAATTCATCGCAGGTAACGATATCGGGCAGTGCGACAACAAACTCAATCCGTGCCTGCACCAGGCCTTTTAGGATGCTTTCTCCGTTAAGGGATCGAGTCATGCGTCTCCAACCAACTTGCCAAGGCGGAAACACATCGCTCCATCTCAGCCTCAGTCCCCATAGTAAAGCGAATGCATTTTCCAAACTCACCGCCATTAAGGCGTCTAGCGTAGACCCCCGATGCCTCAAGCGCCGCGTGAATCTGGCTGGCCTGCTCCGGATCTTGGAATTGCGCGAGAACAAAATTTGTCTGGCTCGGGATCGTGTCAATGCCCAGTCTTGACAGCTCTGAAGAAAAGATTCCGCGAATTCGTCGGTTTTCTGAAACGACCATCTCAACGTGCGCATGATCGACCAGGGCGGCTTCGCAAGCGGCCAGGGCGGTCACTGATATCGGGAAGGTAATTCCGATACGCACGAGCGTCTCGATAATCTCCTCGGGACCACATACCCATCCGACCCGGAGACCCGCTAAGCCGAACACTTTTGAAAAAGTTCGAGTCATAACCACGTTGGTCGACGATTCAACGAGCTTAGTCGGGTTTTCATAATCCGCCGCGTCGACGTATTCAGCATACGCCGAATCCAGCACCAGAAGCACCCGGGAATTCAGGGCTGAATGCAACCGACGTATCTCTGTTCCACTGACATAGGTCCCTGCAGGATTATCGGGGTTTGCTAACATGATGATCCGGGTTTGTTCGGTCACCTGTTCAAGAATCGCGTCTACATCTGCGGTAAAACCTTTATCTCGCGCGGCAACAGGAATCGCATCATTGGCGTAGGCATAGTTTGGAATCTTAGGGTATCCGTGCACAGAGTGGATGAGTTCGTCGCCTGGAGAGAGGTAGGCGCGGGCGAGACGGGCAAGCAGGTCATCTGAACCGAAACCACAGCAAATATTTCTAGGATCGATTGAAAATCTCTTTCCAATAGATTTAGCAAGCCGAACTGTTCCGTCGTCAGGATAACGCTCGACACGCCTTGCGCTGTCGATGATTGCTTCGTGCGCCGCCGCTCCTGGTCCATAGACGCTCTCATTGGAAGCGATGAAAACACCTTTCCTGGACGAGGCCTCTCCGGTGGCAATCATGTGTCCCCGGATTTTCTGTATGCCTCGGCGAGGGACCGGCCGGTCTGATAAAGTGGTCAGCCTTCCGCTCCGCTTACGGCCTCGTCCCCAAAATACTCACGGACTTCCCGGGCGATAAAGTCACGACGATCGCTTCCCTCATAGCCGTCAGCAGCAAAGTAAATCTTTGCAACTTGTTTCTGGGCTTGGCGCATCAGTTGCGTATCATCTGATGCATCCTCCGGTAACCGGAGAACGGTATCACCACCGTAGGTATGAAATGGAGCATCCTCCGACCCCTGAGGATGGGCGACTTCCTTGCCACGCTGGATAGAACGAATATCCTTCCTTAATTTCATACGAAGAAGCGAGACACCTTCATCTGTGGTCCCGAGATACTCTCTCTGGTGAATATTTATCGGCCCCTGGCTGGTCCAGGCCTCCCAGTCTCCAGGACTAGTCAAGCGCTCCTCACGTGTTCGATGGGCGGTTTGGCCGTAAAAATCAACTTTTTCCCACCCAACACCGGTCTTGTCTCCCTGCCGAAGAACTTCATCTGCGTCGTTGAAGTGACGCCAGCCAAACTTTCGGCTGTTGGTGTCATCGATTGGTGTTACCCACTTTGTGAGACTGGTACGCCCAAACACTTTTGGACCATCCAGTTTCTGGAACATCCCGCCGTTTTGCGCCATGGTCGGGGTAATGTGGTCATGAAACCGCATCATTATTAGATCGCCCTGGCGACGGCAATGGCTGTAAACAAAGCCCTCGGGTCGCTTGAAATATTCCACCACCGGGAGTGCTACAAAATGCTCCAATCCCGGAAACTGCGGCCCATTGACGCGACCATGAAGGAACACGCTGTGAAACGGATCCATCGAGTTCTCACTCTCCTGCAACCAGTTGCATGGAGAGTGAATCGAGTAGGGAATCATCTCGTGTCCCTCGATATTAAAACTATCAAGGATCGGAAATGCCGGTTCCTCATCCGGCGGTCCCATGTAGGCAAACACCAGCCCTTTATATTCGCGAACCGGGTACGCCCCGTGACAAATCTTCTCCTTGATGCTGCTGTCGGCAGGTTCCCCGGGGGTATCGAGAATCGTCCCATCCGCATCAAACTGCCACCCATGATACGCACACCGGATTCCGTGCTGTTCAATCCTGCCGAATTCGAGTGACATCCGACGATGCGAACAGTGCCGATGCAGTAATCCGATATTACCGCTTAAGTCCCGGAAGATAACAAGATCCTCACCCAGGATTCGGATCGGCACAGGCAGCTCACCTAACTGCTCGGTCATCGCCACCGGGCACCAGAAACGACGCATGTACTCGCCACATGGTTGCGTCGGGCCAACACGGGTTAAATCAACGTCATCCTCGAGGGGCTGCCGTATATGGTAACCCCCATACTTTTTATTGGTCCATCGCGCGGTTTCAGTCATTTCGTCCTCATATACATTCTAAGAACCCGACAAAATCGAGTCCCGCCATACCACGATGAGTGCTCAAGGCCCTTATAACGTATTAGTGCGTTTTGACTGCCACACTTTCTTTTGCATTATACACAGATCACCGGCCTCAGCTTCGCGAAAAATTGACTAGCCGTCGTTTCGAAGCTCCACAGGAAGTGAAAAAGACACGCCTTCGTCCACCGGTACCGACGGATTGCATAAAACGCCGCCTCGCGATTGAAGTTCACAGATGACCCCGTCAACCAAGGTTTCCGGAGCTGATGCACCAGCCGTGACGCCGACCCGGTTTGCAGTGCCAAGCATCTGATTTTTAATATGCTCAGCACCATCGATCAGAAATGCGTCGGCGCCCGCCTGCTCAGCAAGTTCCCGAAGCCTATTGGAATTGGAACTGTTAATCGAACCCACCACGAACACCACATCGCAGCGAGCAGCGATCTCCCGCACAGCATCTTGGCGATTCTGCGTGGCATAACAAATATCGTCGCGCCGGGGGCCCTTTATCTTGGGAAAACGTTCGCGCAAACGATCGAGAATCCGTTCGGTATCGTCAACCGACAAAGTGGTCTGAGTCACGTAGGCAAGTGCAGTCCCGGAGTCCACGGTCAACGTATCGACATCCTCAACAGTTTCCACTAGTTCCACCGGCCCCACAGCCTGACCCATGGTTCCCTCCACTTCCGGATGACCGGCATGGCCGACCAATATGACACTTTTTCCTTCCCGCCCGTACCGACTGACCTCAGTATGCACTTTGGTAACCAAGGGACAGGTTGCGTCCAGGACCCTAAGCCCTCGGTTGCGGGCCTCGTCCTGAACACACCGCGCGACTCCGTGTGCGCTAAAGATGACAGTGCTGGAATCGGGTACCTCGCAAAGTTCATCAACAAAGATTGCGCCTTTTTCCTTTAAATCATTCACCACGTACCGGTTATGCACAACCTCATGCCGTACATATATAGGCGCACCATACTGTTGTAGCGCACGCTCTACAACCGCAATAGCCCGATCAACTCCTGCGCAGAAGCCACGGGGATTCGCAAGTTCAATCGTAAAAGACATCAGTGAACTCGCTCCTGACTCATAAGGCTCCCGAGCAGTCGGAATCAGCGAAGCCGACTAAACAAATTTCATAAACGCAGTCACGGCCAATCAGCGGGTGATTGAAATCAACGGAAACCTCTTCGTCATCAATCGCCGTCACGTAACCGGCGAGCGCCTCGCCGTTGGGCATAGAGAACTCCAGCAGCATTCCGACGCTAATCTCTCCAACATCAGCAAACTCATTGCGCGCGAGGAGCTGAATCATATTCTCGTCATAACTGCCAAAGGCCTCATCCGATGCATTTATACTCAACCGAAGTTCATCTCCGACGCGCTGGCCGAGGAGCGCCTGATTCACTGCAGACGGCAGGATGTTGTCACCTAACGAAATCACAACGGGCTCGTCGTCGGAATCCTCGACCACCACGCCATTCTGATCCAGTATCCGGTACCGGATCGCGAGCCTGTCGTCCCGATTGACCAATCTCATCTGATAATTCTCACCGCTCTAGGGCGACCTTTTACGATAGAAACCGAGGCTATCAAGGATCACTATTCCGGCACCTAGGGTGATCGCGATATCCGCTACATTGAACGCGGGCCAGTGCCAGGTTCCGGCGTGGAGATCAATGAAATCGATAACATAACCATAACGAATCCGGTCGAGCAGGTTTCCTCCAGCACCGCCCAGGATCATTGCAAAGCCTATATTCAACACTGACTCCTCCGAACGTGCTATCCAAAGGCGCGAACCAAGGTATACCATGATCGCAACAGCCACCACGATAAACAGTCCCCGTTGCCAACCCCCGGCAGACGCGAGGAAACCAAATGCAGCTCCATGGTTGTGAACCAGGATAAACCGAAAACCCGGAACAATTTCCCACGGTCCGGCCGCTCTTAATAGGGTTTCAAATCCTTGCTTGCTCCCCCAGTCCGCGAGTAGAAACAATATTGAGATAAGCCCATAAAGCACCCGCCGGGTCGCCCTATTGTTCATCATCGCTTGATCTGGCCGATCCGGCATACCGTGTTAGTGTTCAAACCACTGTCGTGCTGCAGCTGCGTCGAGAGCAATCTGCGTTTTTAAGGCCTCGAAAGATTCAAACCGCCGCTCCGATCGTATCTTCGCCTCAAATTCGACCCGGATACGGCGACCGTAAATCTCTTCCGCAAAATCAAAAAAATGAGTCTCCAACAGCACCCGCTCTCCTCCCACTGTTGGCCGAATCCCAATGTTTGCTACACCCAGTTGGGACTCCCCATCATCCAAGTGCACGCGAACCGCATAGACGCCCCAGACGGGAATATTGTCGTGGGTGAGCACGATATTGGCGGTTGGAAACCCAATGCTCCGTCCCCGCTTATCCCCGTGGGCTACCCGCCCCTGGATAGCATAACGGCAGTCCAGCAACTCCTCAGCAAGATCAAAGTTATCCCGCCGTAACGCCTCTCGGATCCGAGTGCTACTCACGCGTTCGTTGCCGATCAGACAGGTGTCCACCGTACTGATACTGAAATTCCAACGTTCCCCCAATTCACGAAGCAAGTAAACATCCCCGGCTCTTTTTCGCCCGAAACGGAAATCATCCCCGATCACCACATGGCGAACACCCAAACCGTCAACAAGGTACTTTTTTACAAATTCCTCTGCCGAGGTCTGCGCTAACGCCTGGTTGAATCGAAGAGAGAAAACCTGGTCTACGCCCGCTTCGGTCAACTTTTCAATCTTGTCGCGCCATCGGAGTAATCGCGGAGGTGCATTCTGAGGGCTGAAAAACTCATGCGGGTGGGGTTCAAATGTCATCGCCGTGGTTTTTACCCCTAGCGCCCGGGCCTCTTTCTTCAAAAGACTCAACAGGCGAACATGTCCAGCGTGCACGCCATCGAAGTTGCCGATAGAGACGACGGAGGGGCGATGATCTTCCTGGACGTTGTAAAAATCGCGAATCAGTATCATTTAACGTTCAACCGTAGTATCACTGGTGCGCCCAGTCGGGCTGGCCTTCTTCAATAACCTCGGCGATAGGCCGCCGACGCGAGAAATCTTCCTGATAATAGCGAAAGTATGCCAGACGTAGTTCAGGATGGCGCCAACACAAGTAGCCGTCGCCGGTATCGAAACCGACCTCCCATAGTCCTGATACTCGGAGGCCCAGGCGTTGCACCTGGGAGATCCATTTTCTGACAATCTGCTCAAACTCGTCCTTCAGCGCATTCTGGCGCGGATCACAGTCGAGCAAAGCGTTGATATGATCCTGGTAGGGAGCAAGTTCCTTTGTTGCCGCGGCGGTCACCTTTCTCAGGACCGGTAACATGTGCTTCGCTTCAGAAAGTGAAAACTGCCTCGGTTCACGGGGATGACTGATCGAGGCTATGACCTCGGCGGACAGCGGACCCGAGATCATCAAGGCCTCTCTAGCAGCCGGTGTACTTGAAGTCTCATCAGATAGAGTGCCCCAAAGTATCCAATCCCTCCGGCAATAATCAGGATAAGCAGCCTCACTACCCGCTCAGCTAGCGTTGCCGCCAGCCACTCCATTTGCCCTCCCTGAAAGAAATGCAGGGCAGCCGCCATGGCGATTGTAGCGACTCCCACCCGGCCCAGAAAAAGCCCCCAAGCCTGGCCTGTCTTAAAATGACCTAACCGTTTTAATTTGCGGTACAGAAGCGCCGCATTAGCCAGACCCGCGACGCTTGTGGCAAGCGCCAAACCAACGTGCATGAGATGCCACACCAGCACTAGAGCGACCAGCGCGTTAACCGCCATCGCGATCGCGCCCACTACGACCGGTGTTCGGGTATCTTTTCTCGCGTAAAACCCCGGTGCAAGCACTTTTACCAATACAAAACCCGTTAGACCCACCGCAAACGCTGTCAACGCCCGCCCGGCCATGACGGCATCATCGGCAGAAAACGCACCGTATTGAAAAAGCGTCACCATCAGCGGAAAAGCGAGGACAGCAAGACCGGCGGCTGCCGGGAGGCATATCAGGAAAACCAGTCGCAGCGCCCAATCCAGGGTTCTACAATAATTAAGATTATCTGACACAGCCACTTGCCGGGAAAGCATCGGCAAAATAACCGTTGCCAGTGCTACCCCAAACACGCCGAGAGGAAACTCCATTAAGCGGTCAGAGTAGTAAAGCCACGATACGCTGCCCGTCACGAGAAACGACGCCAATACAGTATTGATCAGTAGGTTGATCTGAGCAATCGATACCCCAAAAATTGCCGGAACCATCAATCGCAGCACTTGTCCTACGCCTTTAGCACCTGCTTTTTCGTCATCGGTACATGCCCGAAGTCGGGGGACTGGCAGCCGATCAACTTTTCTAAGGAACGGCAATTGAAATCCAAGCTGCACCACACCAGCTATTAGAACGCCGGCGCCAAGTGCGACAGCAGCGTTTTGCGACGATGGAACGAAAATCCAGACAGTACCGATTAGGCAAACGTTCAGGAGGATAGGCGTTGCCGCCGGAACACTAAAACGGTCATGGGTATTCAGAATTCCCCCCGCCAATGCGACCAGGGAAATGAAGAAAAGATAGGGAAAAGTTAAACGAAGGGTCGAAACTGTCGACTCGAAACGCACGGGATCATCGAGGAAACCAGGCGCCATAACACTCACCAGGGCCGGGGCTCCCATCACCCCGCCGACAGTAAACACCACGAGGACCAGTCCCAGCCGTCCGGCCATGAGATTCAGAAAAGCAGTGACCTCGGCTGGCGGATAACGCGTCTCAAATTCCGAATACACCGGGATAAATGCGACCGAAAGCGCTCCTTCACCAAAAATCCGTCGGAAAAAATTGGGTATCCGGAACGCAACAAAGAACGCATCTGCAAGCGCCCCGCTTCCCAAAAACTGGGCGAAGGCAATATCCCGCACCAATCCCGTAATCCGGGACACCAGAGTCATCGAACCCACCGTACCCACGTTTTTTATCATCAGAAAACGTATCCTGTGCCCTTTAGTCCGCACTCAAACAAGGCCATTGACAAAAGTGCTGTAATTCCCGATACTTGCGCGTCTTTTTTTTCCGGAAGAATCCTTTGGCCAACTCAGCACAGGCACGCAAACGCGCACGGCAAGCCGTAAGTCACCGGGCCCGAAATATGTCACAGCGCTCAAATATGCGCACCGCGATCAAACGCTTCAACCGCAGCGTTCAAGACGGCGACACCGCCACCGCCGAATCGGCATATCGCGAGTTGACCTCGAGCGTCGACCGAGCTGCCAGAAAGGGTCTTGCGCATCGCAATCAGGCTGCCAGACTGAAAAGTCGACTGAACGCACGGCTCAAGGCCAAAGCCACCGCTGCCGCCTGAGATCAGGATCGCTGCCTCTCTTCTTCCTCTTCAGACTAGCACCATATTATCCCGGTGGATGAGTTCCGGCTCATCCACGTAACCGAGTAGGTCTTCTATTTTTAGGCTTGAGTGGCCAGCAATTTTACGCGTCTCCTCTGCCGAATAGTTCACCAGTCCGCGGGCCATTAATCTCTCGCTCCGTTCTGTCAGGCAATCCACGAGATCGCCTCTCTGGAATTCCCCATCAACCCGGGTAACGCCCACGGGCAATAAGCTCTTACCTGAACTCACCAGAACCTGTTCCGCTCCCGCATCGACAAACAGCTGCCCCCTCGCCGGCATTCGTCCCGCGAGCCATAGCTTGCGGGCGGCCATCCGCCCCGACGCAGCCCTGAGAAGGGTCCCGGGAATGGAACCCTGCAATATTCCTAAAAGACTCTCAGGATTTCGCCCCGAACAGATTACCGTCGATGCGCCAGATCGTGCAGCTTTCGCAGCCGCCTGGAGTTTCGTCAGCATGCCCCCACGACCCAAAACTCCACTGGGACCTGCATACCTCTCTAGTGCCGGATCCCCGGCGCATGCCTCCCGCACCAGTTCTGCACCCGGATCATGCCTGGGATCCGACTCAAAAAGACCCTCCTGGTCAGTCAGGATCACCAAGAAATCAGCCTCGATCAGATTGCCAACCAATGCACCCAGCGAATCATTATCCCCAAACTGAATCTCTTCAGTGACTACCGTATCGTTCTCATTCACAACCGGGATAATTCCGAGCTCAAGCATTGACCGTAGGGCGCTGCGTGCATTGAGATAGCGCGTGCGATCATTCAGGTCGGCACTGGTCAGCAACACCTGTGCCGTCTGAACCCCGTGTACCTCGAAAGCAACCTGGTAGGCCCGAATCAATCCCATCTGGCCGACCGCCGCAGCCACCTGCAACTGGTGCAGTTCATGAGGCCGTCCGGTCCACCCAAGGCGGACCAGGCCTTGTGAGATCGCACCCGAAGAAACCAGCACCGGCTCCACTCCCTGGCTCCTTAACTGCACACAACTGTCTGCAAGTGATGAAATCAAGGGCAGGTTTAAACCTGTTTCCGGATGAGCCAGCAATGCGCTGCCGAGCTTGATAACCCAGCGCTGGGTCGCCTTCGGCCTTTTGTTAATGTTCACGACCATCAGTATCCAGTTTATGCCAGATTTTCTGGCACATCTCTTGACAACCCTCACCGCTCACTCCGGAGATGAGGAACCAAGGGTTCTTCCAGGCTAGGGCAGCAAGTGTTTCCTCACAGACAGCAGACGCCACGGCAGGGTCGAGGCAGTCTGACTTGCTGAACACCAGCCAACGATCCCGGTCGGCAAGTTGCTGGTCAAAAGCTTTAAGTTCCCTGAACACCGCCTCCACCGCCATTCGGGGGGTTACGCCGGAGGAATCGTTGATGTCTACGACATGCAATAGCAGTCGAGTGCGGCTTAAGTGCCGGAGAAACTGAACCCCCAGGCCAGCACCCGCAGCAGCTCCTTCAATCAATCCTGGAATATCTGCGACCACGAAACCCGCG
>DPVA01000225.1:0-164 GCA_003529705.1 Gammaproteobacteria bacterium
CCTGCTTCACGTTGGTTGTGAGGTCCGTCAGGTCACCTCCGAACGCTTCGCTGGAAAGGCTGTACATAAAGCGCACCCTAATCTTCGCGGAACCAGCGCCCTGAAGTTCTGCGCCCTGACGGAACTTGAACCTTGCGATGTGTTGTTTCTCTGTCTGCCACACG
>DPVA01000225.1:420-6597 GCA_003529705.1 Gammaproteobacteria bacterium
ATCACTCGGCTTAAGTTCTGTGCAGTGGATGAACTTGAGTCATGTGATCTGTTGTTTCTCTGTCTGCCACACGGCGGGACGGCGGATCACTTTGAAACGTTTGCGGCCTTGGCGCCCAAAATTATCGATCTGAGCGCAGATTTTCGCCTCGCAGACCCACAGGCTTACGCCGAGTGGTACGGGGCGACTCATCCCAATCCACAACTGCTGGATCTTTTTGTGTATGGCATCCCGGAATTAAATCGGAGCGAATTGGAGAGCGCAACCCATGTCGCCTGCGCAGGGTGTAACGCCACTGCCAGTACCCTGGCTTTAGCGCCACTCTCACGGCGGAAACTGATCTCCTCGGTGGTTATCGATGTCAAAGCCGGGTCAAGCGAAGGGGGAAATGCGGTGAGCGACGCGAGCCACCATCCAGAGCGTAGTGGCGCCGTGCGCTCCTACCGCCCGACCCGCCATCGTCATGCGGCCGAGATCACTCAGTCACTCGGCACATTCCCGGTACACTTTTCTGCCACTTCGATCGAGATGGTCCGGGGTATCCTCGCAACTTGTCATGTATTCCTGACCGAGCCACGGGAGGAAAAAGAGATCTGGGGACTGTATCGTGAAGACTATGCAAAAGAGCCTTTTATCCGGATCGTTAAGGAACGAAGTGGTATCCACCGCTACCCAGAGCCCAAGTTGTTAAGTGGAACGAACTATTGCGATATCGGTTTTGAGGTCGATTCAGGCACTAACCGGATCGTGTTAATCAGTGCGATCGATAACCTAATGAAAGGAGCCGCGGGTCAGGCTATCCAATGCTTCAACATAATGCATGGGCTAGACGAGCGGACGGGGCTTACCTTCCCCGGTCTGCATCCCATCTGAAACTCGATGTGTCGACTACTTTGGCTTCGGGCGGGAACGCCCTTCGATGTTACCCCGCATTTACTGGAGTTCGGTATCCTTTGTAAAAACAGCGAGGAATATCAAGGTCACGGTTGGGGCTGCACATGGGTCTCAGGAGGTCAGTGGCATTCTCACCATACCCTATCCCCTATCTGGGAGGACGACCTCACCAGATTCGGAAAAATCAGCCTCTTTCTCGCGCACGCCCGCAGCGCGTTCCGGGATGAGGGTATTGTTGTTGAGAACAATATGCCGTTTAAGAGGGGCAACGAGGTGTTTATTTTCAATGGAGAACTCTCGGGTGTTCGGATCCGTGAGCAAGGGCGTATCGGGGCCGAGAAGATCTTTAATTACATAAACCGTTTTGCGCACCACGGTGCCCTACCAGGACTGACCAAAGCGTTGCAGGTTATTGAGAAGCGAACCCGCTATATCCGGGCGATGAATCTGATTCTCGCAACCCCCGAACGGTCTTTACTCGCCACCTCTTATAATGAAAATCCCACTTACTTCCAGATGTACCGGGCCTTCGCCGACGGGTTGGATGTTGTGTGTTCTGAAAGTTACCCTCTGGACGGGACCTGGCGGCCGATAGAGAACCGGACCGTCATGGAGCTTTAGGGAAGACACTATATGTACATCATAAAGGTAGGCGGCGGCAGCGAGATCAACCTGGAGGGTGTGGTCAAAGACCTCGCAACCTTGGACCAGCCATTCGTCGTAGTTCTGGGGGCTAATGCCCTTCGCGACCGGTTGGCGCAGCGTTTCGGACACGAGAAGGTCGAGCTGACATCAGTGTCAGGCTATTCCAGCGTCTTTTCGGATGTTGAAGCAATTGACCTCATCATGATGGCGTATAGCGGGCTGAGTAACCGACGCTTCGTGGAGTTATGTCAACGCAATGGAATCAATGCGGTGGGACTGACGGGGCTTGACGGACGTCTGATCCAGGGTCGGCGCAACCGCGGAATTAAGGTTCGCGAAGGCGGAAAAACCCTGATCAAGCGAGACTTCTCCGGAAAGCCTGCCAGGATTAATGAAGCGCTTTTAAAAACACTACTGGAACAGGAGTACCGGCCAGTAATCAGTATCCCGATCATTGATGAAGCGGGCTTTGCAATCAATTCGGAAAATGATGACATAGTGGCCGCTCTTCAAGATTCACTCCAGGCAAATAAACTGATTCAACTCATTGAGGCTCCCGGGTTCCTAGAAGACAAAGACCGTGAAACTTCCATGATTGCGACGCTCTCGGTTGGCGAGCTGAAGGACCGGGAAGCCACGGTCGAGGGCCGGATGAAACGAAAGATGCTCGCCTTGCGCCGGCTGTTTGATTCCGGCGCTGCTGAAGTCATTATCGCGGACGGCAGAACAGAGCATCCAGTGCTTAATGCGCTCGCCGGTCAAGGTACGACGATTCGATGAGCAGCAATCCGCTCGAGGAAGGGGATGCTCTTGAGGTCTATCCCCGGCGCGGCATCAGCATTGTGCGCGGTAAAGGCGCCCGCCTTTGGTCTGCAGAGGGGCGTGAATACATTGACTGCGCTTCGGGTGTTGGGGTTGCAAACATAGGACACAGCAATCTATCAGTTGCTGAAGCGGTCGCCAACCAGGCTAAGATACTCCTGAGTTGCCCCGGAATCTTCCATAATGATCGTCGTGGCGAATTGATGCAAAAGCTCGTTGGCATCGCCCCGGGAGGGCTTAAGCGGGTTTTTTTATGCAATTCAGGAACGGAAAGCGTTGAAGCGGCAATAAAACTAGCAAGGGCCAGTACCGGACGCAGCGGGCTTGTGACCGCAATGCGCGGTTTCCACGGACGTACCCTTGGCGCATTAAGCGCCACCTTTAAATATCGGGACGCCTTTGAACCCTTGCTTTCGGGGAATAAATTTGTCCCTCTCAACAATATCGAAAAACTCGAGGCCGCCGTTGACGACACAACCTCCGCCGTTATTCTGGAGGTTATTCAGGGCGAAGGCGGTGTCCGGCCGGCTGAAAGAGGATATCTTTCAGCCGCGCGACGTCTGTGTACCGAGCGTGGGGCGCTGCTGGTAATCGATGAAGTTCAGACCGGTTTCTGCCGGACCGGGCGGTTTTTCGCCTGTGAGCACTTCGGGTTGCGCCCCGACATGATGTGTCTCGCTAAAGGAATCGCTGGTGGTGTTCCGATGGGAGCGGTTTTATGCGCCGATACCGTTGACGCTGGAATTGGCGTACATGGATCAACTTTTGGCGGTAATCCTCTCGCCTGCGCGGCAGCGTCGGCGGCTATCGATTTCATGTGCAGGGAGAAGCTGGCGAATCGTGCGGAGCAGCTAGGGGGCTATTTTTCGCAGCAGTTTCAAAAAAAACAGTCGAATTCTGTGAGAGAGGTTCGGCAAATTGGATTGATGATTGGGATCGAACTAAAACAGAAAGCTACACCACTGCTTCAGGCTCTGCTGGACGACGGAATCATTGCCCTTCCTGCCGGTCCGACGGTGATCCGCCTACTGCCCCCTTTGACAATAGAGGATCAAGAGATAGATCGCGTGATTTCGGCCTTACAGAGGGTGCTTTAGGCAGCAGCGATTACCGGGTGAAACTGTCCTCGTTTGAGTTCAGCTATCTGATCTCGAACGTGTGCTGCCTCTTCGAACTCCAGATCCCGCGCGTGTGCATACATTTTGTCTTCGAGTTGAGCAATCGCCCGCTTAAAGTCCTCCGCAGACAAAGGCCCGTTGATCTCTGTGGGGATAGAGGAACCTCGCGAAATGGCAGCCTTGGTGGTCCCTTTGGAGTTGGGATCCACGGCGAGACCGTCAATTATTTCGTTAACAGGTTTGACTACTGAGCGCGGCACGATATTGTGCTGACGATTATGTGCACGCTGTTTTTCACGCCGGCGCTCGGTCTCATCAATAGCGCGACGCATGGATTCGGTGACCTTGTCGGCGTACAGAATTGCCCTGCCGTTGAGATGGCGCGCGGCACGACCTACGGTCTGGATCAACGACCGGGTGGACCGCAGGAATCCTTCTTTGTCCGCATCGAGGATCGCGACAAGCGAGACTTCGGGTAAATCTAAACCCTCACGAAGCAGGTTAATACCCACGAGCACGTCAAAGGTACCTTTGCGAAGATCTGACAAAATTTCAACCCTCTCTACTGTATCGATATCCGAATGCAGGTAGCGCACCCGGATGCCGTGATCATTCAGATAATCACACAAATCTTCGGCCATGCGCTTTGTCAGCGTGGTAACCAGAACGCGTTCTCCTGCTGCCGCCCTCTCCCGCGCCTCTGACATCAGGTCATCAACCTGACTGTCAACAGGCCGGACTTCAATTTCAGGATCCACCAGTCCCGTTGGACGAACCACTTGGTCGACCACGCTGGAACTGTGCTCGTGTTCATAATCCGCGGGGGTGGCCGAAACAAACACCGTTCGGGGCATCAGAGATTCGAACTCATCAAAACGCAGCGGACGGTTGTCCAACGCCGACGGCAGCCGGAAGCCGTATTCAACGAGATTTTCCTTGCGCGAGCGGTCTCCTTTAAACATCGCACCCAATTGGGGAACCGTAACGTGACTCTCGTCAATAATCATCAAAGCATTGGCTGGAAGATAGTCAATCAACGTGGGAGGTGGCTCTCCCGGCTTTCTGCCGGAAAGAAATCGTGAATAGTTTTCAATTCCCGCGCAATATCCAAGTTCGCGCATCATCTCCATGTCATAGCGAGTTCGCTGCTCCAGTCTCTGCGCTTCGACTAGTTTTTCATTGTCCCGAAGAAAGGACAGGCGATGCGTCAGTTCTTCACCAATTTCTTCAATAGCGTCCAGAATCGTCTCGCGAGCAGTCACGTAATGACTTTTCGGATAGATCGTAAAACGAGTCAGGCGCTCATCGGTCTCACCGGTTAGCGGATCGAATCGGGACAGTTTTTCGATCTCATCTCCGAAAAGTTCAACTCGTACTGCAAATCGCTCGGACTCCGCCGGGAAGATATCAAGCACATCACCCCGAACCCGAAAAGTTCCGCGCCGAAGCTCGATTTCGTTGCGCTTGTACTGTAATTCCGCGAGGCGACGAAGGATGTCCCGCTGTTGTGCCAGCGCACCCTCGCGAAGGTGCAGAATCATCCCGTGGTAGGCCACCGGATCTCCCAGACCATAAATTGCGGAGACAGTTGCCACAATGATCACGTCCTGACGCTCCAGAATCGCCTTGGTCGCGGAAAGGCGCATCTGATCAATGTGCTCATTGATTGACGCGTCCTTTTCGATGTAGGTATCACTCGCGGGTACATAGGCCTCGGGCTGGTAATAGTCGTAATAAGACACGAAATACTCGACTGCATTGTCAGGAAAAAACTCACGCATCTCGGAATACAACTGCGCTGCGAGGGTCTTGTTCGGCGCCAGGATCAGTGCCGGACGTCCGAACTCGGCAATTACGTGCGCCATAGTAAATGTCTTTCCGGACCCCGTTACCCCGAGAAGGGTTTGAAAGGCCTCGCCGGCACGAATTCCGTCCAACAACTGGCCTATTGCCTCGGGTTGATCCCCTGCAGGCTGAAAATCACTCTTGAGTGCGAATTCCTTCCCCATCTTCAGTGCCAAAGTTCACTGCCGGGTCGGAAGTCGCCGGCCAGACTTAGCGGCATGAAACAGCGCTTTACGATAAATTCTCTACTCTGCAATGGTTTCACGCTTGTCGAAATTCTGGTGGTCCTGGGTATCATTGCGGCGCTGCTAGGCCTCGCGCTTCCTTTGTTTGACAGTAACATTATCGCAAAACGGGTAGATGCCGCGTCGACCCTGCTGCGACATCACCTTAATCTTGCTAGGATCGAGTCGATTAGGACCGGATTACCTGTTCTGGTTTGCCCGGTAAGCAGCGTTCTCGAATGTGGGCCGGAGGCCTCATGGGGTCAGGGCTGGTTTGGGTTCACTGACCAGGATCGGGACCGTCAATACGATCCGGAAGAGACAATAATCTTTGTGGCACCCTCATCGCCCGGTGTGGATATTCAGTGGAGAACTCCGAACTGGATACGTTTTAAACCGCAGGGCGCTGCGTGGCCGAACGGCCACTTCAGATTCTGCAGTCAGTCCAGCCGATATGTGAGAACCGTGGTCGTGTACTTGACCGGTCGTACCCGCTCCAGCATGAGCACACAGGACCGGGAAGGGGTATGGTGCTAACCGGCACTTTGGCCACAGCATGCCCCTCCTTGACCGAAACGGATCATAACAGTAGCATTGCGCCCCCTGTATTCCCCGGTAGTTCAGTTGGT
>DPVA01000186.1:0-812 GCA_003529705.1 Gammaproteobacteria bacterium
GGGAATATTGATCGGGTTGGTGATCCTGTTGTATCTCGTGATCTGGCGTGCTGCCCGGAACAGCAAAGAAGAATTCAATGCATATATCGTACGCAACTTCCGCTATGCGCGGTTGCTGTCCTACTTGTCTGACCTGCTTCTAAAGTTCATTGCAACCGCCCTCGTAATGCTTGCCGGACATCCTGATTGGATTCCGCCTTTGTTGTTGGCCTTTACCGGCGACTATCTCGTTCAAGGTCGTTTATTTACTTTATCGACACGATTTGCGGTGCTCCTGGGTGCGATGTGTATCGCTATCGGACTTTGTCAATTCCTCGCGGACATCCAGACGCTAATTCTGCCATTGACCGTATTCACGGCTGTTGCAGCCATTTCAACCGGGAGATTAATGCGACTACAGCGCACCCAGACCCACAAAGCTATTTGAAGCGGCGGCTGTCATGGCTTCAAGTGAGCTCCTGAATGTCCATCCGGCATTATTCGACCGGGTCCGTCTCGCGATAATGGCACATCTTTCGCTTGCAAAAGGGGCTGTTGATTTCAACACCCTGATCGCGGAACTCGAACTCACGCGGGGCAACCTTTCCACACATATGAAAAGACTCGAGGATGACGGCCTGGTCCACATCAAGAAAGCTTTTATCGGGCGTAAAACCCGGACAACCTATAGCTGTACCAGCAAAGGAAAAAAGGCGGTCCAACTCTATCTGTCAGCTGTAGAAACTGTTCTGAGATCCTCGTTATGAGAGCAAACGTTTCCAGAGTCAATCGAACCCATTCAATGAAAACCCCGGGGTGGGTTAGCGGTGCAC
>DPVA01000186.1:1115-3817 GCA_003529705.1 Gammaproteobacteria bacterium
GGGGTGGGTTAGCGGTGCACGGTGGCACCGATACGGCGGGGGCAACCCCGGGGGCACTCCTCCAGTGCCCCCGTCGAACCACCGATTCGTAGGGGAAGTTTCAGCTGAGAAACTTAAGCGGTGTGCGGCGGCATCGTTACGATGGAAGCCTTCCCTTTTGTCTCCTTCCTCCAACTTCCATTGGCCCGCCGCTTCATTCTGCCGACAGGAGCCCGGGATGCACTCACCCCGGGCTCCTGCCTGCTTCCCTAGCTAGGAGGCTGGTAGACGTCGAGTACAGCTTTCGCCTTTTTCATACCCTCAACGGCCGTGGGCATATCAAGAAGTTTGGTCGTCTTTCCCCCCTGAATCGCGCCCGTCGCACTGACCGCCAACGCAACGCCCGCCATAGAAGCATCATCGGGCATATCCGCAACCACTACAAGGTCATCGCTCCCGAATGCCATCCACGCCCCAATCATGGTCCCCCCATTGGCCTCGATGGCCGCTTTGGCCGCCCCAGTCCGATCCTGCGGGTTTGCGACCAATGTTTTGATGGCGGCGCCGGAATACGACGCCTGATAGAGATAACAAGGCATAACGTCCTCCTGTTCATTTATGGTGGTTGCCCCATTGCCAACCACATCTCAATACTACAGGCCTTTCGGGATCACTTGCAGGCCAGAACCAAAAATAGGCAGGAATTGCCATGGTAATGACTAAGGGCTTTAATCCTTGCCTCGAAGTCCAATTGATTTTAATCTCGAGCGGAATAAACATGGAAAAGAAACACATTGAATCGCTGTTAGCGCGTTCGAAACTTGACCTTAGCGAGGAAGAAACTGAATGGATTAAATCAGCGTTCGCTGGATATCACCCTCAACTCGAAGAGTTAATGTCCCTTGATCTATCCGGTGATGAAGTCGGCACTGCTTTCTCCTCGATTTTAAAATCAAAATGAATGCTGTTGAGCCTCTTCACTATCTCTCTATTGACCAAGCGGGTAACCTCATCAGGGCCGGCGAACTTTCACCCGTCGATCTTACTGACTCATACCTTGAAAGGATCGATAGGCTGAATCCCGTTCTTCATAGCTACATTACCGTCAATGGCGAATCTGCGAGAGAGAGGGCGAAGGCAATGGAGCGAGAGATTGCGGGAGGCAACTATCGGGGCCCTCTTCACGGAATCCCTGTAGCGCTTAAAGATCTGGTTGATACGAAGGGTCTCACGACCACGTACGGAAGCAAACTTTTCCAGGACAGAATTCCTGACAGAGATGCCACCTTGGTCGACCGCCTGAAGGCAGCCGGCTGCATCACGCTCGGTAAACTCACCATGAGCGAACTCGCTATGGTTGGGCCGCCTGGTCTTGGAAAGGAAGCCCTGAATCCGTGGAACACCTCTTATGCACCCGGAGGCTCCAGCAGCGGCTCCGCAACCGCCGTCGCAGCAGGCCTATGCGCCGGATCGATTGGATCCGATACCGGCGGCTCCATCCGCTTCCCAGCCGCAAACAATAATATTGTCGGGCTAATGCCCACCTACGGGAGAATCAGTCGAAGCGGTGTGATGCCACTCAGTTGGAGTCTTGATCATCTTGGCCCAATGACCCGGACGGTTGAGGATGCCGCTCTGATGCTGCACTCAGTATCGGGATTCGATCCTGCTGACAGGACCACTTCCACTGAGCCAGTCTCCGATTTCCGGAGGAAGTTAACCACAGAAATAAGGGGGTTGAGGATCGGCATCCTGGAAGACAGTTTAGAAGACCTGCACAGAGATACGGAACGGGCCGTCGAGCAATCAATCAAAGTCTTTGAATCTTTAGGTGTACGGCTTTTTCCAATACGGATTCCCAACTACCACGTCCTCCACATCGCCAACTCGATCATCTATTTGGTCGAAGCGTTTAATAACTTCGGCGGGTACCTTCGCGAAGACCCCTCTAGGCTGGGTAGAATCTTTCGCTTATACGGTTATATGGGCGGATTATTTTCCGCTAACGAATATGTGCAGGCAATGCGTCTTCGCTCACGCACGCGGGCTGAAGTCGGACAGATTTTCGAAAGGGTTGACTTGATCCTGTCGCCCACAACTAATACCCCTCCGCAAAGGGTTAACGAATTCGATCCCTTTATCCTGACCCAGCCAACTCGTTCCGCGAGTGCCGAGACATTCAACCTTGCCGCATGTCCTGCACTCTCTCTTCCCTGTGGATTCAGCAGCGACCTTCTTCCAATTGGCTTACAACTCGCAGCCAAACCCATGGACGAGCAGACCCTACTCAACGCCGCTTACGCCTATCAGGAAGTCACTGAACTCCACCGCCAACACCCACCGCTTTAGTGAAAATGCGCGGTACGTACACCCGGATTTTCGTCACCGATCATTTGTTCTCCGACTGGCGCCAAAGACTCACTTTATGATGGCAATCAGAAGTTAGAATTATGGTCATCTTTCATTTTCTGGTCCTTTTATGCTTTGGACTTCGGCTTTGATCACTCTCACCTGCGTGCCCACATTCCAGGAAATCTATCAGCCCGGATAAGGTTATGACCCGGAAAGAGGTTGATTTTATTATCATCGGGGCCGGCTCCGCTGGTTGCGTCCTTGCAGACAAGTTAAGCGCCAGCGGGAAGTACCGCGTGACACTATTAGAGGCTGGGCCATCGGATAACCGTTTCTGGATTCGCACCCCGATCGGCTACGGCATCACCTAC
>DPVA01000013.1:0-133 GCA_003529705.1 Gammaproteobacteria bacterium
GAGGCGATGTTGATGATGCGGCCGTAGCCGGTTGTTTTCATCCCGCCTACCAATGCTTGTGCGAAGAAAAACGGCGTCGATAGGTTCAATTGAATTGTCTGATTCCATTTTTCAAGGGTGACAGCATCTGCCG
>DPVA01000013.1:468-1215 GCA_003529705.1 Gammaproteobacteria bacterium
CTGTCTCACGTTGACGCCTGCGGCGTTGACCAGAATATGTACATCACCGAAGACTTGCCGGCAACGCTTGGCGGTGTCGGAGATTCCTGCGACCTCACCAAGATCACCGGCTATCGCCGCCGCCTGTCCGCCGTTTTTTTGGATCGAGTCAACCAGTGCATGCAGGCGATCCTCACGGCGGGCGACCAGAATGACCCGGGCTCCCGCCTGCGCCAAAAATCCCGCAATGGCCTGGCCGAGCCCTGAACTGCTCCCGGTGATAACCGCAGTGCGGTCAGTAAGATCAAAAAGTGACAATACCGAAGCGGTCACGGCGCCTGCAGTTCAAATTGCTCGTCAGGGAAATACTTGTGCAGGCGATCGTCGCCGGACAGCGCATGACCTTCCATGCCTTCTGCTCGGGAGATTCTGGCGCTTACGGCACCCACGTCGCGGTTAGCTTGCCGGCTCATCCGTTGCCAGGTCACGGTCTTAATGAATTTGCCGACGCTCAAGCCCCCGCTGTAGCGAGCAGCCCCGTTGGTGGGCAGGATATGGTTTGGCCCGGATGCTTTGTCACCATAGGTGACGGTGGTCTCTTCGCCCAGAAAAAGTGATCCGTAGTTACGGAGGTTGGCCAGCCACCACTCAAGATCCGAAGTATGGACTTCAAGGTGCTCGGGAGCATAAAGATCACTCTGGTGAACCGCTTCTTCGCGCGAGTCAGCAATGACGACTTCCCCATAATCCCGCCAGGCATTTTCTGCC
>DPVA01000013.1:1518-3506 GCA_003529705.1 Gammaproteobacteria bacterium
TAATCCCGCCAGGCATTTTCTGCCACACTGCGGTTAGGCTCTCCGAGGCGTGCAATGCAGTTGGGAACTCTCTCGATGACATTCTGAGCGAGTCGTTCAGACGTGCTGATCAGCCAGGCCGGAGAGTCCGGTCCATGTTCGGCCTGTCCGGCAAGATCAGAGGCAACGATGTCCGGGTCAGCAGTGTCGTCAGCAATTACAGCGATCTCGGTGGGTCCAGCGAACATGTCGATGCCAACCCGGCCGTAAAGGATTCGTTTTGCTTCAGCAACAAAGCGGTTGCCTGGGCCAACCAGTATGTCAGCACAATGTCCCGAAAAAAGACCAAACGCCAGGGCCGCGATACCTTGAACCCCACCCAGTGCGAGAACCCTATCCGCGCCAGCGAGGTCCGCCGTATAGAGAATCGAAGGATGCACTCCGGCGTCACCCCGTGTGGGTGAACAGGCAATCACATTCTTGACACCGGCTACCTTTGCCGTCGTTACGCTCATCACCGCGGAGGCAATGTGCGCATAGCGGCCACCCGGTATGTAGCATCCGGCGGTCTGTACCGGAATCAGGCGCTGTCCTGCAATGAGTCCGGGAGAAAGTTCAGTTTCGAACTCAGTCATGCTCTGAAGCTGCGCCTGAGCAAACTTTTGGACGCGCTCATAAGCAAACTGGATGTCATCACGCGCGCGCTGCGAAAGGCTCTCACCAGCCGCTTTGATCTCCTCCGCGGAGACGACGATGTCTCCCGTCCATTTGTCGAGATTGGCGGCATATTCACGTGCTTTGTCCTCGCCACCGAGCTCGATTTCGGCGAGCATGTCCTGCACAATTTTACGAGCGTCATCTTCACCGCTGGTAGGTGATTTGGATGCTTTTTTCAGGTATTTCATTTACGAATCCAGGATTAATCTCGTTGTGTCGAAACAGGTACCGCCATTGCTCACATGGATCAGTAAATCTAGGCGCGAGGTGTTCAAGCTTTTCACCTGATAGTATCCGGTGAACCACTGTCTTATAGAAGAAGATAAACGAAAGTGCAAATTCAAGGTTGGGCTGTACTATGAGAAACCACTAATATTCGTAAATGTTCTATTGAGGGTTCGCATCGTATCTGGCGAAATGGAGTTTGACTACGTTGTCATAGGCGCGGGATCGGCAGGGTGTGTCCTTGCCAATCGCCTTTCGGCGAGCGGCCGGTATCGCGTGTTGCTGCTGGAAGCAGGGCCTCGCGATCGTTATCCGTGGCTGCATATACCCATCGGCTACGCCAAGACAATGTTCCATCCGAAGTATAACTGGGGCTACTACACCGAACCCGATCCCGGTATGAATGGCCGGTCAATCTACTGGCCCCGTGGCAAGGTGCTGGGTGGTTCCAGTTCAATCAATGGCCTCATCTATGTGCGTGGACAGCCAGAGGACTACGAGCACTGGTCTGTGTTGGGCAATACTGGCTGGTCCTGGCAGGATGTGTTGCCGTATTTCATCCGCTCCGAGCGAAATGAAAGAGGACAAGACAGCTTTCATGGGGAAGGTGGCCCCCAGGGCGTATCGGATGTCAGTAGCCCAAATGCACTGGCCCGTGCCTTTATTGACGCGTGTGTCAAGGCGGGTTATCCCGCGAACCCTGATTTCAACGGTGAAAGTCAGGAAGGCGCGGGACCCTATCAACTAACGACTTGGCGCGGCAGGCGCTGTTCAAGTGCCACCGGATATCTAAAGCCTGCTAAAGGGCGGTCAAATCTCTTTATAAAGACCGGGGCTCATGTCTGTCGGGTGGGCTTTTCGGGTATCCGGGCGGATTCCGTTGTGTTTCGCCAGGGAGGTCTGGAGCAAACCGTTAGCGCAACGCGTGAAGTGATCCTGAGTGCGGGCGCGCTTCAGTCCCCTCAGCTGCTGCAGTTATCCGGCATCGGTGATGCCGCTCTTTTAAAACACCATGGTATTGATGTTGTTCTTGATCGACCGGCGGTGGGTCAAAACCTGCAGGATCA
>DPVA01000013.1:3801-4123 GCA_003529705.1 Gammaproteobacteria bacterium
GGTGGGTCAAAACCTGCAGGATCACCTTCAGGTACGGGTCATTCACCGCTGTAACCAGCCTCTCACCACCAACGACGATATGCTTAGCCTCTGGCGAAAGATGCGCATGGGGATGCAGTATGTTTTTCAGCGCTCAGGCCCGATGGCGGTTGGTATCAATCAGGCAGGCGCATTCCTCAGAACTCGGTCGGAGATCGATCGGCCTGATATCCAGTTTCATTTTGCCGCGCTTTCTGCTGATTTGCCCGGCGCGCCGCTGCATGATTTTCCGGGATTTACCACTTCTGTTTGTCAGTTACGCCCGACCAGTCGGGGTCATCTC
>DPVA01000013.1:4428-4813 GCA_003529705.1 Gammaproteobacteria bacterium
TCGGGGTCATCTCTCGATCAAGAGTGCTGACCCGATGGTGTGTCCGGAAATTCACCCCGGCTATCTTTCAACAGAAACTGACTGCAGAACCGTGGTCGATGCTCTCCGGGTGACACGCCAGATTGCTGCGCAGCCGGCCCTGTCAAAGTACATCTTGGACGAATATAAACCAGGGCAGCAATTGCAGTCAGATGAAGAGTTGCTGGAATTTGCGCGAGATACTGGAGTAACGATTTTTCATCCATCGGGCACCTGTCGGATGGGGCGGGATAATGCGGCCGTGGTGGATGCCGCTCTCAATGTGCGGGGCGTATCGGGGCTTCGAGTGGTGGACTGTTCCATCATGCCCACACTGGTCTCTGGCAACACGCATGCGCCGGCGGTG
>DPVA01000091.1:0-4432 GCA_003529705.1 Gammaproteobacteria bacterium
ATTCAGAATCGTAGCTGTGTCCGGACTGATCGAGTGCAATTCGGTAAGCGCCGGACGGGGTCGCCCGTATTAGTCGCGCGCCTTCCTCACGAACCACCCGGGAGAGATTCACATTTTGACCACGCCGAGGGATTTCGACCTCGATAAGCTCGAGCTGGACACCAGAACGCAGGCGCTGAGCATACTCCCTGAAACCATCGCTGATCCACGATGGCATCCGCCTACCGATCGCCACCAGATGGATCCGCACTGCGTCAGCCCTCGCCCTGGCGCTCTCTTGCCTGGGTCAGTTGCGCTCCCAGTCGTTCGTTCCAGAGTCCCTCAAGATCATAGAACTCCCGAGTTGCTGGAAGCATTAGGTGAACGATCAGGTCGCCGAAATCAAGCAGTACCCATTCAGCGTTATTCTCACCCTCAACTCCGGTCGGCTTCAGACCATGCCGGACGCCTGCTTCCCGCAGCCGCTCGGCCAGAGCAAGCACATGTCGAGTGGATGTTCCGCTGGCCAACACCATCCAGTCCGCTATTTGGGTAAGCGATCGGATGTCGAGTTCAAGAATGTTCGCAGCTTTGGCATCGTCAAGTGCCTCAACGATCCAGCGCCGCACCTCATCTAGGTCAGACTCGTGTGTTTTCTCCATAAAGCTCGTGTTCCTTGATATAAGCCACCACGACGGCAGGGACTTTTGTTTCGATAGATATGCCGTTGGCGAGGTCTGCCCGAATATCCGCGGCAGCCACATCGATGGGAGGGGTCTCGACAACCTTGATCCAGCCCCCGGATTCGGGTAGTGAATCGTGTGAATCAAGTTGTGCTCCGGACCACCAGGCTGGAAGTGGATCGGGCAATGACCAGCCCGGCCGGTGCATTACCACAATGCCCGCAAGCGCCAGCACCTCCTTCCAACGATGCCATCTCGGCAACCCCAGCACTGCATCCACCCCCAGCGCGAGGCATAGGGGCTGGTCTGGGTATTCTGCCCTCAGTTCTCCAAGGCTGAGGACAGTGTAAGAAGGGCCAGGTCGATCCAACTCACGGGTATCAATCACCCATCCAGGCTTATTGGCGAGCGCAAGTTGCAACATTGCCAGACGATGTGCCGCACTCGCAGCGGGTGGCGGGCGATGCGGCGGTTCACCAGCCGGCAAGCAAACCACCCGACTGGCTCTTAAAACACCACGAAGCGTGTCCACAGCATGCAAGTGTCCAACGTGTACCGGATCAAAGGTGCCACCGAAAACCACCACCGGTGTGTTGGTCTGCTCAGGCAACAAACGGATAGCAGATGCCGTCAAGGACGGATCGCACCCTCGCCATAGACGATGTACTTCTGAATGGTCAGCCCTTCAAGCCCGACAGGACCGCGCACGTGGAGCTTGTCGGTACTGATACCGATCTCCGCCCCCAACCCGTATTCGAAGCCATCAGCGAACTGGGTGGAGGCGTTCACCATTACCGAACTGGAATCCACCTCACGGACAAAGCGCTGGCTGCGGGAAAGATCATTGGTCACGATCGCATCGGTATGTCCAGAGCCATAGCGACCAATATGCGCAATAGCGTCGTCCAGACCGTCGACGATACGAATTGCGAGGATCGGCGCAAGATACTCTGTTCCCCAATCTGCCTCTGTCGCGCTGGTACATTCGGTGATTACCGCGCAGGTACGCTCACACCCACGCAACTCGACGCCAGCCTCTTGGTAACGCGGAACCAGCCGCTCAAGCACGGCCTGAGCAATCGGGTTCGCCAGTAACAGAGTTTCCATCGCGCCACAGACACCGTAGCGCCGGCATTTGGCGTTGAACGCGATTTCTACCGCCTGGTGGAGATCTGCGTTCTCATCAACAAACACATGGCAATTGCCATCCAGGTGACGAATTACCGGAACTCGTGACTCTGCAATGACTTTCTCGATCAAACCCCGGCCACCACGCGGCACGATGACATCAAGATACTCGGGGCTGTCGAGCATCGCGCTGACCGCCGAGCGGTCAGTGGTCTTGAGGACCTGAATTGCCCCGTCGGGCAAACCCGCATCCGCAAGGCCAAGGGCAAGACAGTCACTGATCGCGCGGTTCGAGTTGAAGGCTTCAGAGCCTCCACGCAGTATCGCCGCGTTACCTGACTTCAGACATAGACCTGCTGCATCCGCGGTCACGTTGGGCCGAGATTCATAGATGATACCGATGACGCCCAACGGTACACGCATCCGGCCGACCATAATCCCTGAAGGTCGGGTATTCATGTCGCTAATCTCGCCTACCGGATCGGCCAGCGTCGCGATCTGGCTGAGCCCCTCGGCCATCCCATCGACCCGCTCAGGCGTCAGCTCGAGGCGGTCCAGAAGGGCTGGGGAGAGCTCGGTTGTTTTTGCGGCCTCAAGATCAGCCGCGTTCGCTTCAAGAATCCGCCCTCGGTCATGCTCGATCCGCTGTGCCATAGCAAGTAGCGCTTTATTTTTAACACCCGCAGGAGCACGCGCAACCAACTGGGCAGCTGCACGAGCATTTCGCCCAGTGCTGTCCATCGACTCGCGAATTTCGTCTGATACGGCGGATACTTTACTCATAATTTCAGTAGGTTATCGCGGCTTTACGTCGCAGTACATTTATACCACAAAGCATCAGGATTGCCCGCTCTAACTCCGCCCAAGTACCACCTGGCGACTGGCGCTGGCCTTTTAACACCTGGTCCGAATAAGCGAGTTGCTGCAGAAGTTCTAGGAAGTTTTCCGGCTTCAACCGCCCAAGCGCGATGGAAATACACGATACACGGCTCCGCCAGACTCGATAACGTTCTAGAACCGTTTTTCTATCCGCACCCTGGGCGATCTCCAGAGACATCAGGTAAAGACTGCGGACCTCCCGAGCGATCGCCCAATTAACCAATATGGCCTCCGACCCCTCGCGCTGCAACCCATGCAGCATGCGCATCGCCTCCACAGTTTTTCCCGCGAGGGCTGTATCCACGAGCGTGAATACCGAAAAACGTGCCTGATCAGTGACAATGGTATCCAGCGCGTCTTCGTCAAGTTCAGCACCATTTAACAACAGTGGTAACTTACTGATTTCTTGAGCCGCGAACAGTAAATTGCCCTCGGAATAGTATGCCAGGCGATCAATGGCGCCCTCCGTGGCCTTGATCTCTTGAGCATTAAGCCGCTCACGAATCCATGCCGGCAGTTGCTGCACAGTTACCGCCCGCGCTTCAACCGCTGTGCTCTGCGACTCTACTGCCTTGAACCACTTACTCGACTGGATTGCCTTATCCACCTTTCCCAGAATCACCACCAGATGATCCGTGTTGTCGGTCTCGCTAAGGAATTCCATCAAGACTTCAGCACCCGTATCACCAGGTCTGCCAGTCGGCAAACGGATCTCCCACAGACGCTTTGAGGCAAAAAGAGACAGCGCCTGTCCGGCAGAAAGCAGTTGCTTCCAGTCGAGATCGACTCCCGCGGTATAACGAAGAATCTCGTCGACCCCCCGATCGCGTGCGGCCAAACGGATAGCCTCCGCGCTTTCCTCAACCAGCAGAGGCTCTGCCCCGAACAGCAGGTAGGCCTTGTCCAGACCCTTATGCAACCGGCCCGCGAGTGCCGCAGACGCTAGTCGCAACCGCCGCTCCCGAAGGGTCGCAATGCCCTACACCAAGAGGACACGTGAATTTCCAGGGATTTGCCAGTAATAGGCGATTGTGCCCAGACGCCGGATGATCCGACGGACGATCTCCTGGCGCATAGAGATTTTCAGAGCTTCTTCTTCCTGCTTCTTCTGCAGAAGCTCTGTGCTCTTGTATTCGAGATCACGGCTGAAACTCAGCGAAGAATTTTCCACAAGTACCCTGCCCAGACGATCTACTACTCGATAAAGAACATCATATTGAAGCGTGTATCCCGTTGCCGTTCCCTGGCTGTCAACCGATTGCACAGAGCGGCTATAATCGACGGTGGCGAGATCAATGATTACCGTGGCGGACGCCGCATCTTTGACAGGATACACCCCGCTCTGACGGAGCGCATTGCGCAAATCGACAACTAGAGCTGAATCTTTGCCTGTTACCCATGGGGCAGAGATAACCGGTGCCAGTTCCACCTGCCCACGCAAATGAAAACCACAGCCCGCCAAAAGAGCCGTTAACAGTACTGCTGTGAATATCCGCATTATTTTTGATTTACCAATGTTTATGACCGTGTCAGGGTCAGCATGGGAATTATAACGAGCCCGTTCGGCGCAGCGTGCCCATTCACTTTAGGGTAGGAGCACAAGTTTCCCGGGGTAGCGCTTGGACGTGAAATCGGACTGGGCCTTGGCAATCTCCTGCAGCGAATAGGTCCGTGACACCTGGGGCTGAACAACGCCCTCGCGGATCAGGTGGACAAGTTGGTTAAATACCTCGGGCGATTGATAGGTGCAGCCAAAGACCGTC
>DPVA01000091.1:4732-5287 GCA_003529705.1 Gammaproteobacteria bacterium
ATAGGTGCAGCCAAAGACCGTCAGATCCTTAAGGTAGATCGTCCTAAGGTCAGCACTTACCACCGGGCCGCCGATCGCGCCCGAAGTTGCCAGCCGGCCTCCGGGACGGAGCGCATCGAGCAACTCGGCAAAACCGCTTCCGCCCACGACATCGACCACCACCGAGAAGCGACGTAGCGGAAGCGATTCCTCACGACCGGTAACGGTACCCGCACCGGCCTCTCGCACCGCATCCGCCTTTGTCGGTGAACTTACCGCGGTCACTTCAGCGCCTCGTTGGCGGGCAAGCTGCACGGCGGCAAGTCCTACCCCTCCGGAGGCGCCTGTGATGAGTACATGATCGCGCTCGTTTACCCCAGCACGAACCAGAAGGTTCAGAGCAGTTCCAAATGCACACGGCATCGCACCAATATCAATATCTGAAAGGGGCGAATCACTGACGTCATAAAGTTGCGCTGCGGAAACACAGCAGAACTCGGCAAACGCGCCATCGCGCTCGGAGCCGAGCGCCTCGAAATATAGCGGGTTATCCAATGTCGGCATTGGCTGGTTAAT
>DPVA01000222.1 GCA_003529705.1 Gammaproteobacteria bacterium
GCTCAGGTGCTGAGATTGTCATACTAGATTCCCGAAAAACCGTTCCTGGGACTTTGCGCTCATTGTGTGAGGCTGATGACATTCAGCTCCGTCTTGACTCCGGGCCGGCTAAAGTGCTCGGAGGCAAAGGCGTATCCGGACTGCAATTGGCGCAACGCTATGCGGGCGGCTGGCAGTCTTCAGATTGCATTGACTGCGATCTGATTCTGGTCTCGGGGGGATGGTCGCCTGTCGTCAATCTTTTATCGCACCGGGGTATCAAACCGATTTGGAATTCAGAGCTGGCCTGCTTTCTCGCGCCAGCGTGTGAGGAAGCACTGCTCACGGCTGGAAGTGCGGCCGGAATATGGGCTCACGAGGGGTGTGTGGATTCGGGACGCAATGCGGCAACCCAGGCTCTGCAGATGCTCAAGAACCCATCGCAGACCGCCACGGCCCCAGTTCCAGGCGGCTGGGAAGGTCCGATTGATCCGCTTTACGAGATTCAGATTTCAGGGAAAAAACTTAAATCCTTTGTCGATCCACAGCACGACGTCACCACCGACGATATCCGATTGGCACAACATGAAGGCTATGTGTCGGTGGAGCATCTCAAACGTTATACCACCCTTGGTATGGGAACAGACCAAGGCAAGATGGGTAACATCATCGGGATTGCGCTGATGGCCGAAGCGCTGGGTAAGGAAATCCCCGAGATAGGTACCACCACATTTCGTCCACCTTATACGCCGATCAGTATCGGTGCATTAAAGGGGAGAAACGTCGGGGCGCACTTTCGACCTCTGCGCCGCACCCCGCTCCATGATTGGAATCTCTCTGCGGGCGGAACCATGACCATGGCAGGACTTTGGCATCGCCCCTGGTTTTTTGCGCGCGAGGGCGAAACCATCAGTGAAGCTTATGTCCGCGAAGCCGAGACGGTACGTCGTACGGTGGGGCTGTGTGATGTGACCTCCCTCGGGAAAATAGCCATTCAGGGGCCGGACGCAACGGAACTGCTGAACCGGGTTTATAGCAACGCCTTTGCCAAACTTGCGATTGGCAAAACCCGTTACGGCATCATGCTGCGGGACGATGGACTGGTGATGGATGATGGCACCACCTGGCGCCTTTCGGAAAATGAATACTTCATGACCACCACAACCGCGCATGCGGCAAAGGTTATGGCTTTTCTCGAGGAGCTTATCCAGACCCGCTGGAGCGATTTGAAAGTCCACCTGACCTCTGTCTCAGAGCAATGGGCCGGTGTCGCAGTTGCTGGTCCGCTATCACGGCAAGTGCTCGCCGCCTGCGTCCAGGAGCCCGGGCTGGTCTCAGATGAAATGCTACCGTTCATGGGTGTCGTCCAAACCGCGATGCGTGGCGGCATTCCGGCACGCATCGCGCGAATCAGTTTTTCGGGGGAACGGGCATTCGAGGTTTACGTGCCTTCGGACTTCGGACCAGAGGTCATGCAGGACCTCTGGGATGAGGCCAGACCCATGGATGGCTGCCTTTACGGCCTTGAGGCGCTCGGCGCACTTCGAATCGAAAAGGGCCATGTCACCGGTGCTGAATTGGACGGCCGAGTAACGATTGAAGACGCGGGCCTTGGCCGCATGGCGTCGGAGAAAAAATCCTACATTGGAAGCGCGCTTCGCAAGCGTCCCGAGCTTCTCCGCGAAGACCGCCCCCGACTGGTCGGCATCATCCCGCGTGACCGGCGGGAAATCTTTAATGCCGGTGCGATCCTGTGCGTTGCGGACGAGGTCTCTGGCTACGGTGAAGGCTGGATCACAGCCGTTACCCACTCCCCTGCCCTTGGCCACTGGATCGGACTTGGCTTTATCAAAGGCGGCCATGACGCTTGGCAGAATCGCGAAGTCGTCTGCGCCGATCCAGTTCGCAAAGGAAATACCGCCGTCGAGATTGTCTCACCGCATATGTACGATCCCAAAGGAGAGCGGATGCATGGCTAAACGGCAATCCGCACTAGCCGCGAATTATCACCGGGGACTGCACGGCCGACCGGGTGAGCCGGGCGTTCGTGTCCAAGAGCTCTCAGACCTCAACCTATACCAGGTGGGAGCCTGGCCAGAGACCCTGGGCGATGTTGGTAAGACCGTTGCACAGGCAATTGGTAGCGCCCAGGCCCCGCAGCCGGGTAAAGGCATCTTGGGTGAAAAAGGAAGTGCGCTACGGGTAGAAGCTCTTAAGTGGTGGCTGCTGGACGCGGAAGCTTTGCCGCTCGACTCTGGGACAGGTGTCACACTCGATATTTCACACTCGAGGACGCGAATCATGATCTCAGGCCCTGAAGCCTCCGTGTGCCTCAACCGGCTGCTCCCAATCGACCTCCGAGAAGATCGCTTTGTCGTCAATCAGGTCGCTTCAGGAGGAATTCATCACGTCGGTGTCACGCTGTGGCGCAATGAGTCTGGCTACGAACTTTTTATCCCTAGGGGTTTTGCGCAGTCCCTGTGGGAAATCCTCATCGAGACCGCCGAACAATTCGGCCTGGAGATCATCTAGTCCAGTCGCTTCAGCAAATTTCTGATAGACCTACCCCAGCACCGAGAAGCTGCTGTCAGGATTGATTTCTCGACGACGCGACATACTGGCTGTATCCAGGTCAAAGTCAATATGGGTCAGTTTGAACTGGAAAGGCTCTCTGTCGTGATCGCGACCTGACTCACAGTAATCAATCAGATCGGCCATCAAGCGTCCTGCCCCAGGCGCATTTTTAAACTGATTTCCACTTGATCCGCAGGCCATGTAGAAGCCGTCAATTGCAGAACGATCGTAGATCGGCAGCCAGTCCTCAGTCACATCATAAAGATCGACCACACCGCGCATCCGGTTGGGCAACTTGAGTCCACCCATGCGTTGTGCAAGACGCAGCGCCTGGGTCGTCGCCTGGTCCGAGAAATCACGATTGAATTCATCAGGATCCACCCAGTCATGGGGGTCACAAGGAGGGTCCTCACTTCCCGCAAGGACATAATTACCTGTCTCGGGACGACAGTACACACCGATATCATTGTCAGACACCACCAGCCCACTACCCTCAAAATCAAGGCCTTCCGGAGCGGGCACGTGTGCAACCTCCTGACGCAGAGCTCGGGTGGTGATCCGCATATCGGAAACCGCACCAGCAAGCTCATTCACCTTGGAAGAGTGGGGGCCGGCAACATTCACGACCACGGGGGCTTCGATCTCTAAACCATCGTCCAACAGTACTCCCGTCACCCTCCCACCTGTCGAGGGAATCTGGACGACTTCTCGATTAAACAGGAAACTACAGCCGGCGGCCTCTGCCGCGGCTTGAACATTCTGTGACGCAAGCTGGGGATCATTGATGTATCCCGCGGTGGGGAAGAAAACCCCACCTGTAACCTGCCCCACGCCCGGCTCCCCGAACGCCGGATCCTCTATCCGTTTCGCCGGTGCATAACAACGAAGGTCGTAACCGGGAAGCCGTTCGGTAATCTTATCCTTGCTCCATTCTTCAAAAGGGATAGAAAGAGCTCGAACGTTCTCAATCACATTATTTAGGTACCCATTGCCTTCGGTCTTCATTACAAGACAACCGGTCTTGTGAAACCTGGCAGCCTCAATGTCTGTTGGTCGCTTCAGTCCAAGGTATCCTGACCAGTCTTCCCAGTCGTGATACGCGTCAAATGCAAAAGCGGTACCCTCGAGCGTCGAATAATGAACCCGGATAATCGCACATGAACTTGAGGTCGAGCCGTAACCCGCCTTAGGGGCTCGGTCGACGCATAAGGTCATACGGCCGGCCTTTGACAATTCAAGTGCGATAGCTGTCCCAATAATTCCTGCACCGATGACAATTGCGTCCGCAGTCAAATTCTTGCTCATTGTGGTAGAAGCTCCTCTAACTCTTCACATCAGATTATCGACTGGGACTCATACTATCCAGCCAGCCATTAATTGGCAATCGTGCCGAGTGTGGTAATTACTCCGGTCAGATAATGATGAAATTTAAAGTATCCCGCGGGTGTCCCCAGATATCCATCGACTTTCCAATTGTTGTTTATTGTAATGTCGAGATGAGAAAAGTTCTCGCTGTCATATCTGGGATCGTAGGCGCCATGCGTATGATAGGTCGCGGTTGCGTGCCCTGAGGGGACTCGGGACGGCGAGCCAATGTTGACGCTGTCGACTGATCCCTTAATCGGCTCGGTCGCGCTGAAAGAGTTGTCGGAATTGCGGTAAACCCAGCCCCCATATTCAAGGTTCTGAGAAACAGAGGTGGGGTTAATCCCGTTCAACACATTCCGAGCGGCCTGATGCTGGGTAGAAAAACGAAGCTGATTGTCCACATCATCACTGCCGGAGGTCGCGACCAGGGCTACGCCCACCGCACCGGCTACAAGAATTGCTGTCGTACTAATGTCTGTGACGGTATTTCCACCTTCACGGGCAAGCAAAACGCCCTGCCCTCCAAGGCTTCCAGAGAGATTAAGAAGCCAGCGCTGGTAAATACCATCGCGAAACCGCCCACTGCGGCCATCACGCAACTCAAATCCCAAGAACAGCGTTCGGCTCACGGGCAACTGCCAACCCAGAACCGCAGACCCGGTATCAGATGATGCTGCAGTATAGGCCGCCTGCACTGTTCCCAGAGGCAGGCGCACTTGCAATCCCACTGCATGAGCCGCCCCCGACCTCTGGCTGTCCACACGAGAAAACTGAAGCGCGATACCCTCCGACGTGGCACCGGTGAACCAACT
>DPVA01000047.1 GCA_003529705.1 Gammaproteobacteria bacterium
CGGTCGAGGTCAAGAGCCGGAAAGGGGACTGGATCCGCTTGCGGGTAACCCGTTCGGTCATGGGTTGGGTCGATAGCGCTGGGCTTACCTCCCCGGGTCCGGTTTCTACGGATTGGCAGGAGCGGTGGGATGCCATTCGATCTGAAGTCGAACACTGAGAGTCATACCGCTTCTTTGGTCTCCTCCCGTAAGTCAAACTCTTTGCCGAGACTTTATTCTGCCTTGGCCGTCACCCTGAGCCTCAGTCTACCCGTTGCTGTTTATGGCATTGATCCTAAGGTTCTTGAAACCATGGTTGAAAACCGTGAGATCCAGGCCGCCCTCGAACTGATCGACGCCGAGATTGCCTCATCGACCTCTGATCCGGTTGACTTGCTGTTTGCCCGTGCCCGGGTAATTGATGCTGCTGGAAATGTTAAAAAAGCCGAGCATGCCTATCGTGAACTGATCACGCGCTACCCCGCCAGACCCGAGGCCTATAACAACCTCGCTCGGATATACAGTGCTCAGGGCAAACTCGATCAGGCCTCATCCTTGCTGCGCGCGGGCCTTTATACCGATCCCACTTACCGTGTGATTTTTGATAACCTGACCCGCGTTTACGCCGAGCAGGCGGCCCGCTCTCTCAGTGCGGCTCTTGATCCCCATAATCCCAAATCAGGCCCACAACAGCCGCTGGAGACGCTAAGAGAAATTCCCACACTCTCGCCATGATATTAGCGTGATAGTGCTCGACAGGCGAATTTGGAAGGTTCCGGGCCTGAAGGTAGAATCCCGCCAGTTATGATCAAGTCAGGGTCGCGTGACCGCTACCCAGGAAGGGTCTCACTTTGATTTATCGCCTTCTTGCAGTTTTGCTGCTTGCCGGGTCGCAGGCAACGGCAGCACTCGCAGATTCCCCTAGCAACTATGAAACCCGATTGCTTGCAACCGCGGATGCGGTTATTAGCGGTAACTGGGCCCGTGCCCTCAATACGGTCGACAAACTTAATGCGGACTTCCCTTTAAGCCGGATTGCGCACCTGCTCCGGGCCGATATGCTATCCGCACTCGCAGGTAACCCAAGCGCTGAGAAAGTGAATCCCGCAATTGCGGATCTCCGGGAACAGCTGCGCTTGCGTTGGCGTCACACAAACGTAATTACGCCAGAGTGGCGGTCTGTTCCAGCGAAGCTCCTGCAGGTATCAGGCGCAGTTCCGTTTGTCTTGTACGCCGATCTACCGTCTTCAAGACTTTACGTTTTTGCCCAGCAGAATGGGCAACTCGTGCGGATTTCAGATTACTACATCACCATCGGCGAAGCCGGATTCGGCAAAGAGCGCGAGGGCGACCTGAAAACCCCTTTGGGGGTTTATCAGATTGACAGCTATATTCCGGGAGGGCAACTGCATTCCCGTTATGGAGCAGGTGCACTCACCACCGACTACCCCAACACCCTCGACCGGTTTTTACGCCGGACAGGATATGGCATCTGGCTGCACGGTACCGAACCCGGATGGATCAACCGTGCCCCCCGGGCAAGCGAGGGCTGTATTACGCTGAGTAATATGGATTTTGAGCAGTTGGTAACCCAACTTGGATCACACCGCGATATCCCGATTGTAATTGACGACGACCCTAACTGGATTCCGGCACAGCAGGTAGAGCAAAAACGAAATGACGTCATCAGGTCGATCATCGCCTCGACAGACCGGGCAACCAAATCTCCCGCAGCCGAACACCATAAAGCATCAACCATCGGTCACGCGGTTAGCGGTAATACCGTCATTACTGATCTTGTGCTCTACCCAGGCAGGCAGGAGCGATTGCTCGCCCGATGGATAACTTTAGAGAATGAAACGGGGGTTGCGGCATTTGAGCAGTATTGGCATCGCCCCGACGGGGGTGAATGGCAAATGACCTTGCAAACACCGGTGCCGGTGCGCTCCCCGGAAAGATTTACCGCCGATGTCGTGGTGCCGACAGATTCTACTCTGAACCTTATTGGCAATTAGCCCCAACAATCGCTTCGGTCGCTAATCCACCTGGTCAGTAGCCTCGTCCGATTTCGACTAAATGCGGCCAGGGTTCACCCAGTCGGTGACGGCCGATCACATCCGCAATATAGCGGCATGCCGTCGGAGGATGGGTGATGCTGGCAATGTGGGGCGTGATGTAGACATCCGGGTGCGTCCACAAAGGGCTCTCCTGTGGCAGAGGCTCTGTTTTAAAAACATCCAGAGCTGCGCCGGCGAGACGTCTTCCATCCAATGCCGAGACGAGATCTTCCTCGTCAACGAGATCGCCGCGTCCTGCGTTGATGAAACATGCCCCGGGCGGCAACCAACTGAGCGTTCGGCAATTAATCAGTTTTTTCGTCTCGGGCGTAGATGGCATCAATGCAACCAGAATTTCGCTACGCCGCATAAATGTCTCAAACTGGTCAACACCGCGAAACACCTCCATGTCATCCACATCACCCGGACCGCGCCGGTAGCCGATCACTTGATATCGAAGTGCAGATAACTGACGGGCAAGGGCCTGACCCAGAACGCCAATGCCCATGATCCCTACGGTGACCTCGCTTGCAGGAACCTGCGTCAAGTCTTCCCAGCGCCGTTCAACGCGATGTTTTTCGAAAAGATGCATCAACCGGTGGAAGCGCAAAACGTGAAAGAGACAAAACTCAACCATGCCCGCGGTCAGCTCTGACTCAACCATGCGCACAATCGGCAGGTGCGCCGGCAATGTCTGACAGGTCAACAGCGAATCAACGCCCGCGCCGATTGAGAAGATCACCTCTAAGTTATCGAGTTCGTCGAATAATTCAGGCGGTGGCCCCCATAACAGTGCACAATTTATCTCACTCCGGTCACCCGTTTCGGGCCAGAGGCGCACCTCAAGTTCTGGCATAGTCACCGAGAAGGCATCGATCCAAGCTTGATCGCGCGTATCGGTCCTCAGAAGCATCACTGTTTTATCTTCTTTCAACAACTGGAGTTTCTCCGTTTTTTAGGATCCTGATTCTGGCGAGTACCTGATCTGAAGCAAATTTTCACCTCAAAGTAATTTTCATCAAATGGGACTTGAAGACAACCCTTGGTCGGTTCCTGACGCCTAACTTTGGAGATTTGGCCACCGGGGCACGAAATATACGAACATCTATCCAGTTGTTGAGAATCAGGCCCTAAACTACTACACTGACAGCGATTTGTTCGTCTGGCCGAGCTTTGCAGGGCCAATAATAAATAAAACACAAACGGAAGGAGTCAGTCTCGACATGAGTACAGGGGATATCTTTGTCCGCTTCAAAGAAGTCCAGAAGAGTTACGACGGCGAAATCTTAGTCGTCAAAAACCTCAACCTGGAAATTGAACGTGGCGAGTTCGTCACTATGCTCGGTCCCTCCGGGTCCGGCAAAACCACTTGTTTGATGATGCTCGCGGGCTTTGAACCCGCCACCCACGGCGAAATTTATCTTGGTGACCGACCAATTAATGCGGTACCGCCCCACAAAAGGGGTATCGGCATGGTGTTTCAAAACTACGCCCTATTTCCCCATATGACGGTAAACGAGAATCTCGCATTTCCCCTCGAGGTGCGCAGACTTGGCAAATCGGAAATTACAACACGCACCAAGCGCGCCCTCGATATGGTCCAGTTAGGCGCCTTCGGTGACAGGCGGCCCGCGCAACTCTCGGGGGGACAGCAGCAGCGGGTTGCAGTGGCGCGTGCACTGGTTTTTGATCCAGACCTTATTCTTATGGATGAACCTCTCGGGGCGCTCGACAAACAGTTGCGTGAGCAGATGCAATACGAGATCAAACACATCCATGAAAGTCTTGGCGTGACCGTGGTCTATGTTACCCATGATCAATCTGAAGCTCTCACCATGTCTAACCGCATAGCTGTCTTTGACGACGGCGTGATTCAACAGCTTGCCGCTCCAAGCGACCTTTATGAGCGCCCTGAGAACGCATTTGTTGCGCAGTTCATCGGGGAAAACAATCGGCTGATGGGGTCGGTCGAGGCGATCGAAGGCAATCAGTGCCAAGTAAAGATAGATAACGGAGAAGTCATCAAGGCGCTAAAAGTCAACGTGGATGCCGTTGGAGAACGAGCCACACTGTCGCTGCGGCCAGAAAGAGTGGAAGTAAACCCAGAGCCCGGGAAGTTCCCTAACCTTTTTGACGCCAGGGTCGAAGAACTAATTTATCTTGGCGATCATATCCGCACCCGGGCGACCGTATGCGGGCACGACGATTTTATTGTTAAGATTCCCAATGCGTCGCATCATGCGTCGCTCAATGAGGGAGATTCAGTCAAGTTCGGCTGGTCCATGGAGGACTGCCGGGCACTTGATGTCTCAGGTACACACTAGGAGTGTGTCTGGGATATTTCCTAGCGTCTTTAGGACGATAAACCAACCTCAGTAAGGAGGAATTTCATGAGAAAACATCTCATAACCACCACCCTAGCCTCGGCTTTCATCAGCGCGGCTTTGGTCACACCTGCCCAGGCCGATGTCACTATCGCGTCTTGGGGCGGTGCGTATACCATGAGCCAACAGAAGGCTTATGCGGATACTTGGACCGAGGGCAAAGCAAACTTTGTTAACTACAACGGCGGCCTGGGCGAAGTCCGTACTCAAGTTGAGTCCGGCAATGTCACCTGGGATTTGATTGACGTGCTGCCACACGAAGCCCGCGTCGGCTGTGATGAAGGTCTTTTTGAGGAGTTACCACGCGATGTCTTTACGCCCGCGCCCGACGGCACCTCGATGGATGACGACATCATGGTTGAAGTCCCCAATGACTGCGTCGTGCCTCAGATCTTTTGGTCTTATGTTCCCTTCTATCAGAAGGGCGCCTTCGACGGAAACCCAGCTGGTGATCCGAAAACTATCGCGGACTTTTTCGATGTTGCAAAGTTCCCCGGCAAGCGCGGTATCCATACCTGGGGTAACGCTCTAGTCGAAATGGCCCTGATGGCCGACGGTGTAGCGCCAGGAGATGTCTACTCGGTGCTCGATACACCCGAAGGAATAGACCGAGCATTCGCTAAACTCGATACCATCAAAGACCACGCAGTCTTCTGGTCATCTGGCGCCAAACCACTCGAACTCGTTTCCAGTGGCGAGGTATCCATGTCTCTTGCTTATAACGGCCGTATTGGCGCAGCTATCCTTTCTGAAGGAGCGCCTTTCGTTATCAACTGGGATGGTCAGGTGCTTGAGGAAGAATGGCTCGCCATGATCAAGGGTACTCCGAACGCTGACGAAGCGCTTAAGTTCCTCATTCATGCAAGCGCGCCAGAGCAACAGGCTGGACAAGCCAAGTGGATCACCTATGCACCGATGCGTGCCTCCGGCATAGATATCATCGAAGCCGGCGAACCTTGGTTTAATACTGGCGTGAATATCATGCCGCTGATGCCTAACGCCCCTGCTGCGCTGAGCCAGATGCACTTGTTCGCCGACCCGAGTTGGTGGGCAGACAACGGAGATTCTATCTCCGAGCGCTTCACGGCCTGGTCCGGTCAATAGGCGTTTACTGAAGTTCTGGAGTAAAGCTGTTCTGGAAAGACTGGGGTGTCTGCCTATGTGCAGGCACCTCGGCTCTTTCTTCAGTAACCTCTAACCCACATTATTGACAGTCCCGCGAATGGCAGCCAATAACGCGACCTCCGCTCAGCCACTGCTGACGGCCGATGGTACGCCGCTTAAAACCAGTCTTCAGCGTTCCTTGCGTCGGAGCAAACTGCGGGCCACAGCGCTTGTGCTACCGCCCCTGATTTTCCTGCTCAGTCTGTTTATTTTTCCGATCGGAAATCTGCTTACCCGAAGCACCGACGACACTCTCATAAATTATCAGTTGCCGCTCACCTTCGCTATGTTGAACCAGTGGGATCGTGAGCAGCTGCCCGACGAGGCCCTGTTTGAGGCGATGTTCCTTGACCTCACCAGTCTTAACAAATACCTAATCAAGGATAACTTCGCTACAGCGGTCGATCCTGATGATCCGGCCTGGAAAGTTGCAATACCTAAGAAAGGCCCCTATCGGGAAGCGATGATCGAAATCGCTCCGCACTGGGAAGCCGCAAGCACGTGGCAGTCAATCTATGAGATCGCCGTCGTGGCCTCCAACGCGACCGGTACCCCCAAAGAGATTAAACACCAGCAAAAGCGTGCGCAGTTCAATATCTGTTCAACCCTCACGCCACTGACTAACGCTGCCTGTTCGAAACTGTATAAAGCGCTAAACAAATGGGATGGCGTCAGCGAACCCGATGAATCGCTGTTTAAGGCATTGTTTAAAGACTTAGCTTCGGCGAACAAATTCCTTCTTGGAAAATCAAGTACTCGGATGAATTATGAAAAACCCGGGTTCAAAAGTCTGATCAAGAAATCCAGCCGCAAACTAAAGAAAGTAAGCGAGCCTCCCTATAAAGAAGCCATGATTAAAGCTGACAAGCGTTGGGGGGATATCAAGTTCTGGCACGCCCTCCTGGCGATGCAAGAACCACAGACTACTGGTTACTACCTCAATGCGGTCGACCGAAAATGGGATGAAAATCATGATGTAGCCATGCAGCCAGAGGAACGGCGGGTCTATGTCATGCTTTGGTGGCGAACCTTTCTCGTCAGTCTGATTGTCACGGTGGGCTGCTTGATACTGGCCTATCCCGTATCGCATCTTCTGGCAACACTACCCCTGAAGTACTCGAATTTACTTATGATCTGCGTGTTGATGCCGTTCTGGACCTCGCTACTGGTCCGCATCGTGGCGTGGATGATCATGCTCCAGCAACAGGGCGTGGTCAACGATACCCTTGTGATGCTTGGTCTACCTGACGAACATCGGCTACCAATGATGTACAACTTCACCGGCACG
>DPVA01000194.1 GCA_003529705.1 Gammaproteobacteria bacterium
TTTGGTGCGATGAGGGTGACCCGGTCGCCCACCCCCACCCCAAGCGATCTTGCCAGGTGCGCGCCCAAAACAATCTTCCAGTCACCCTGAGTGAGCGGCTGAGGTCTACCGGCTTTAAGATGCCCGAGGATATTCGAAACCGCCGCCTCTTTTTCTGGGAGCACGCCACGTATGAGTGCACCGGAAACGGTATTGCCGCGAGTCAATAAACCTTGGCCATAAATGAAAGGAGCGGCCGAGATGACCTCGGGATGCTCAACAATTGACTCAATTAACGTGGGCCAGTCCTCTAGCCAACCGCTTCGGGCGCTCACCGTAGCGTGCGAAGCGACGCTTAGGATACGCTCCCGCAGTTCCCGTTCGAAGCCGTTCATGACAGAGAGCACCGTAATCAGTGCCCAGACGCCCACCGTGATGCCGAGGATAGATACTCCCGAAATAAAAGAAACGAAGTGGTTGCGCCGCCGGGCCCGCGTGTAACGGAGTCCAATGAACAGCGCAACCGGACGGATCATCTCAGCCTCACTGGCCCAATAGAATTAGTCAGCGGCTTCGGGACGCATGTGGGGGAACAGCAGGACGTCCCTGATTGACGGGCTATCTGTAAGGATCATCACGTACCGATCAACACCGAGGCCGCCACCGGCGTTGGGGGGTAGTCCGTATTCAAGCGCCGTAACGTAGTCCGCGTCGTAGAACATGGCTTCTTCATTTCCCTGCGCCTTCGCTTTCGCTTGTTCGCGAAACCGCGTTGCCTGATCCTCCGGATCGTTCAGTTCCGAGAAACCGTTAGCTAATTCCCGGCCTGCCGCAAACAGTTCAAAACGGTCCGTGAAGTCCGGATTAGCGTCCTGACGTCGCGACAGTGGGGAGACTTCGGCAGGATATCCGGTGATGAAGGTGGGTGAGATCAGCTTGTCCTCGACCGTCTCCTCGAAAAGCGCAAGGAGCAACTCACCGGCAGTAGCACCTTCCGGCCATTCTAAGCCAATGGATTTGGCATGCTGTGAGAGAGCCTTGGCATCTGCACAGTCATCGATAGAAAGAGATCGATTGTGCTCGCATACCGCCTCAGCCATCGAAAGTCGAGTAAATGGTTTTGAAAAGTTGATCCGGTTCCCTTGATAAACGAGATCAGCCTGACCAGTTACCTCGCCTGCGACTTCCCGAAGCATCTCTTCGGTCAGGTTCATGTAGTCAATAAAATCGACATAGGCCTCGTTATACTCCAACATTGTGAACTCCGGATTGTGCTGGGTACTGAGGCCCTCGTTACGGAAATTCCGATTCAATTCGTACACCTTCTCAAAGCCCCCAACCAGGCATCGCTTGATGGCAAGTTCCTGAGCGACCCGCAAATACAAATCCACATTTAGGGCATGGTGGTGAGTGATAAACGGTCGTGCATTCGCCCCGCCCGGGATTGACTGCATAATCGGCGACTCAATCTCCAGGTAGCCTCGCTGGTCGAGAAACCTGCGCAACGCGCCAACGGTAGCTGCCCGTTTGCGGAAAACGTCGCGTGAGTCCCAGTTGGTTAAAAGATCTACATAACGGCGCCGATATCGAGTCTCTACGTCTGTCAGACCATGGTATTTTTCCGGCAACGGGTGTAGCGACTTCACCAGTAGTCTGAGATCAATAAGATTGATCGTCAGTTCCCCAGTGCGGGTCTTGAACAGCACTCCCGAGACTCCGACGATGTCTCCGATGTCGAGTTTCTTGAATACACTGTTGTAAATCCCCTCTGGGAGGGCGTCACGCTGGGCATAGATCTGGATATCCCCGGACTCGTCTCGGACATGGGCGAAACTGGCTTTGCCCATGACCCGCCGGGTCATCAAGCGCCCTGCGATCCTGACTTCAATCTGCTGCGACTCGAGAATTTCAGATTCTGCGTTATCATGCTGTCGATGTAGTTCCGCAGTTTCCGCATCCCGACGAAAATCATTCGGAAAGGGATTCTGGCTCTCACGGAGCACCCGGAGTTTCGCCCGGCGCCGCGCAACCTGCTCGCTATCGCTATCGTTCTTCTGATTCATGGGTTCCGAGTCTACGTTACAAACCCGCCTTCAGGCTTGCTTCGATGAACAATCCAAGTCCTCCATCCAGAACTGCCTGGGTATTACCGGTCTCAACGCCGGTACGGAGATCCTTAATCCTTGATTGGTCGAGAACATACGACCTAATTTGGCTGCCCCACCCGATATCCGCCTTGGAGTCCTCGAGTTCCTGTTGCTTCTCACGTTTTTCACGCATCTCGGCGTCGTGCAGACGGGCGCGCAACATATTCATTGCCTCTGCCCGATTTCGGTGCTGGGAGCGATCATTTTGGCATTGAACCACTATCCCCGAAGGTAGATGCGTAATCCTGACTGCCGAATCCGTTCGATTCACGTGCTGGCCACCGGCGCCGCTGGCACGGTAGGTATCAATCCTGAGATCCGCAGGGTTAATCTCGATCTCAACACTGTCATCTACTTCCGGGTAGCTAAACACAGAAGCAAACGAGGTGTGCCGTCGGTTGCCGGAATCAAACGGGGACTTTCTTACCAGCCGGTGTACCCCGGTTTCGGTTCGGAGTTTGCCAAACGCGTACTCCCCTTTTACGTGAATCGTGGCACTTTTGATCCCTGCGACGTCCCCGTCAGAACGCTCAACGAGTTCTACCGTCAGGCCCTCATCCTCAGCCCAGCGCAGATACATGCGCAGCAACATGTCTGCCCAATCCTGGGCCTCGGTGCCGCCTGAACCGGCCTGGATATCTAGGAACGCATTGGCCGCGTCGAGTTCACCCGAAAACATTCTAAGAAACTCGAGCTTTTCCAGTTGCGCCAACGCCTGCTCAACCTCTGCCGAAATCAGATCGATTGACTCTTCATCTTCTTCATCCCGGGCAAGGATCAACAGTTCGGCTGCCTCTTCGGCCTTGAGTGTTAGCTCATCAAGCGCGTTCGTACTGGCTTCAAGGTTCGCCCGCTCCTGGCCAAGCTGTTGTGCCTCTCGAGGATTACTCCAAATGTTGGAATCCTCGAGCCGCAGCAGAACCTCAGCTAAGCGCTCTTTACGACCCTCGTAGTCAAAGATACCCCCTTAGCATTTCTATCCGTTCCGCCATATCTCGCAACCGGTGGGAAAGTTCTCCTGTCTCAATCATTCGGTCTTACCAATTAACCCGGGATACCTGAAGGATACAGAAATTCTCGCCATTCGTGATCCTTGCGATGGTGTATCCCATATGGTCTTCCCAGGTACCCCAATTGAGAGCCTGCCATATTGCAAGGAATTTATCGGCCGCTTCCGCACCGCGTTGCATTATCAGGAGCTAAGTCGGTTAGCTTCATAAGCGAGACTTCGGGTAAGACATAAGAAATCCTTCCGATAAACGCGTAAGATTCTTCTGCGATCGTCGTAGAATATCAATCCCTGCGCCATTAAATGGGCTGAACCGGAGGCGATTTGAAGACCCTATTTTCGGATGAGTTTAACGAGACGTGGCTCAAACAGTTACATGATCAGCGTCACGTAAAGGTATTTCTACGAACCGGCTAACCCCACATCCCTTGTAGCGAAAATGATTATCGGAATCCCGGCCGAGCGGGCCAGTGAAGAAAAGCGTGTTGCACTCAGCCCAGAATCGGTTGCTGCCGCGATCAGACTGGGATTCCGGGTGTGTGTTCAAAGTGGTGCGGGTTCACCCGCCGGTTTTTCCGACGAGGATTACCGTGGCCACGGCGCCGAAATCGTCGAGACCGTCGAGCTGCTTTATAAGACCAGCGAAATCATTATCAAGATTCGCGCTCCCCTGCGCGCGGGTGTCGAGGGGCCAGACGAGATCGTGCTGTTAGCCTCCGAGCAGATTCTGATCTCCCTGATCGCGCCTGGACAGAATCAAGACTTGCTTGAATCGCTCGCTCAGCAGGGTGTCTCAACTCTGGCGATGGATGCTGTGCCGAGAATCTCCCGGGCACAGAAACTTGACACGCTGAGTTCCATGGCCAACGTCGCGGGTTACCGGGCAGTCGTCGAAGCGGCAAACCAGTTCGGGCGCTTTTTCACCGGACAGGTGACCGCCGCAGGAAAAGTCCCGCCGGCAAAGGTGCTTGTTATTGGCGCAGGCGTTGCGGGGCTCGCCGCGATTGGCGCGGCGGCGGCAATGGGCGCCGTGGTTCGCGCCTTCGATACCCGACCCGAAGTCAAGGAGCAAGTCGAAAGTATGGGGGCAGAATTTCTCATGCTCCACTTTGAGGAAGAAGGCTCCGGAGAAGGCGGCTATGCGAAAGTTATGAGTGAGGCCTTCATTGCTGCTGAAATGCGGTTATTTGAGGAGCAGGCACGCGACGTCGATATCATCATTACGACTGCATTGATCCCTGGCCGGCCCGCGCCGAAGCTGATTCTTGCCGAGACAGCCCGACTGATGCGGGCGGGAAGTGTGATCGTAGACCTTGCCGCAGAACAGGGGGGAAACTGCGAACTGACCCGTCCAGGTGAGGTGGTCTCCGATGGAGGAATTACGGTTATTGGATTCACTGACCTTCCGAGTCGCATGGCCGCCCAGTCCAGTCAGCTTTACGGCAACAACGTCATCCACCTCCTGACTGAACTCTGCCCAGATAAGGACGGACAACTCAAACTAGATATGACGGACGAAGTCATTCGTGGACTGACCGTGGTCAATGGCCAAGAAGTAACATGGCCCCCACCCCCTCCCCGTCTATCCGCCGCGCCGGCGCCTACCCGGACCTCACCTTTACCTGATGCGGTCGCCCAAGCCCAAAAAGAGTCAAAAGAGCGGTCCGCGCTGGGAAGTGTTGTTGGGCTCGCTGTGGTCATTGCACTGATTCTGGGTGTGGGTGCATTTGCACCGAGATCTTTCATGG
>DPVA01000180.1:0-6284 GCA_003529705.1 Gammaproteobacteria bacterium
GCGTGATGGCATTCGGGTCGGCAGGACCACGTCAGGAATGTACGGACATACCCTTGGCGGGTGCGTAGGCCTGGGTTACGTTGAAAGTGAGGAAGTGATCGATCGCGCATTTGTTTCCGAAGGAGATTGGGAAATTGAAGTCGCCGGAAGGCGAGTGAGTGCCGCGGCGAGCCTTTCACCGATGTACGATCCACGATCGGAGAGGATAAAAGTCTGAAATGCCGAGTACGGAGAAGCTGTATCAGGAGGACGCGTACCTCTGCGAATGCCAAGCGAGGGTGACAGCAGTCTTTGGCCAGTCCGTGGTCTTGGATAAAAGTGTTTTCTACTGCCACGGGGGTGGGCAGCCTGGTGATACGGGAGAGTTCATCCTATCTGACGGGCGGGTCTGCGGGGTGATCGATACCGTCGCCCAAGCTGAGACCGGAGAGCAGTTACATGTGCTTGCAGATGGAGTGCCCACCCCTGAGATCGGGGAAGAGCTGCTCGCCCGCATCGACTGGGAGCGGCGCTACCGGTTCATGCGGATGCACAGTTGTATGCACATGCTCTGTGCGGCTATTGACGCACCGGTGACCGGGGGTTCGGTAGGTGATGGGCGCGCCCGGCTGGATTTCGATCTTCCGGACCCTGTCGACAAGGCTGAGTTGACAGAAGCGCTGAACAAGCTGATTCAACAAGATCGGCCGAGAAAGTTGCGCTGGATCACCGAGACCGAGCTGGAGTCCCAGCCTGCGCTGGTACGCACGATGTCGGTTAATCCACCGCGGGGACAGGGAAAAGTGCGCCTGGTTGAGTTTGAGGATATCGATCTGCAACCCTGCGGCGGTACGCATGTTGCCCGCTCGGGGGAAATAGGTCGGGTGCGGGTCTCAAAAATTGAAAAGAAAGGTAAGCAGAATCGCCGGGTGATCGTGGAGTTTGCCTGACAGCGATCGTGTCGCCGACTGGTGGCTTGGGTCGCGGTTAGACGTTGGAATCCGGCACCGCGTTTTTTTTCTCGGTGATGAAGTCCCGCAGTCCCTCTTCGATACCTTCATCAATCGGCGGAGGCGCATAGTCGGCCAGCATCTGTTTCCAGGTTGCATTGGCACGTTGCGCCGCATCCAGCGCACCTTCCGCCTGCCACTGCTCAAAACTGTTGCTGTCGGCAGTTGTGGAGCGATAGAACGCCGTCTCGAAATTGGCCTGAGTGTGGGCGCAGCCCAGAAAATGATTCCCGGGACCAACGTCGGCGAGGGCATCCATGGCCTGGCCGTTTGGGGAATCATCAATTCCCGATAAAAAGACTTCGATCATACCGGCCTGATCAGCATCAAGAATAAACTTCTCGTAACCCATGGCGAGGCCACCTTCTAGCCACCCCGCGGTATGCAACATGAAATTCACCCCGGCGAGCATGGCGCTCTGAAGGGTGTTGGCTGACTCATAGGCAGCCTGTGCATCGGGGAGTTTGGATGCACATAAGCCGCCTCCGCTCCGGAACGGGACGCCGAGTCGCCGGGCGAGTGCTGCACAGATGAAGATGACCATGCTCGGCTCCGGAGTGCCGAAGGTTGGTGCGCCGGACTGCATCGAGACCGCACTGGAGAAAGTGCCGAAGATGACGGGCGCACCGGGCCTCACCAGTTGGGTAAAGCAGATGCCGGCCATCGCTTCGGCCAGAATCTGAGTACAAGTACCGACAACGGTGACCGGCGACATCGCCCCGGCAAGGATGAAGGGAGAGATGACGGTTGCTTGGTTATTTTGCGCATAGACCCGGGCCGCCCCAAGCATCGTTGCGTCGAAGGTCATTGGCGAGTTCGCGTTGATTAGGCTGGTGATGACACAGTTCTGATCAACGAAATCTGCGCCGAAGACAATCTTTGCCATATCGACGGTATCCTGTGCCCGGGAAGGTTCCGTAACAGAACCCATAAAGGGTTTGTCGGACAGTTTGAGGTGACTGTAGACCATATCAAGGTGGCGTTTGTTGACCGGAAGATCGACCGGTTCGCAAACCGTTCCGCCAGAGTGATGCATGGCAGGACTGAGATATGCCAGTCGAACGAAGTTCTCGAAGTCCGCAATAGTGGCATAACGTCTCCCATGATCGAGGTCGTGAACAAAAGGGGGTCCGTAGGCAGGCACAAGGACACAGTGGTCGCCACCGATGCGTACACTGCGTTCAGGGTTTCGTGCGAACTGGGTATATTCGCTGGGTACACTCTGGCTGATGATTGACCGACACATGTCCCTGGGGAATCGGACCCGCTCGCCATCAACACTGGCTCCCGCCGCCCGGAACCGTTCCAGGGCATCGGGATCGTCCCGGAAGTCGATTCCGGTCTCCATCAGCAGTGTTTCGGCGTTTTCCTCGATCAGGACCAGCAACTCTTCGCTGGCGAGCTCATACGGTGGTATTTGTCGGGTTATATAAGGAATGCCTGCACGGGTGGCTTTTGCTCTCTTTGCACGCTTTTCAAGCCGTGCACTTCCTCTGGAACGACGTCCTTCCTCACTCATGGCAGATCCCCCATCTTCGAACTTGAATTATCAAGCTCTCCAGTGATTACAGATTCTAGGAGAGCGACATTCACATAGCCCCAATCGGCAGGGACTATGCTCACGGAGGCCGGCCTTGCACAGAGATTCGACGCATTTGGAAAGATTCACAGTCAGGAACCCATAGACTCTTTCACGGACGGAAAATAGAATACGCCCTCCAACGTTCCGCGGTGATGGTGTCGGTATCGCCTGCAGCCGGGAGCTCAGTTGCAATCGTAACAGTAACTACGAGATGTAAAAGCATGAAAGTACTCGTCCCTATAAAGCGCGTGATCGACGCGAATATCAAAGTACGTGTCAAGGCCGACAACAGCGGAGTCGAGCTTAATAATGTCAAGATGGCAATGAACCCTTTCTGTGAGATTGCGGTGGAAGAGGCGATCCGGATGCGCGAAGCCGGCACGGCAGAGGAAGTGGTCGTCGTCGCGGTCGGGCCTAGCCAAAGTCAGGAGACTCTGCGCACCGGGTTGGCGATGGGTGCCGACCGGGCAATCCTGATTGAAACTGATCCTATTCCGGAACCGCTGGCTATTGCAAAGCTGCTTAAAGCGGTTGCGGAGAAAGAAGATCCGGGCATGATCATTCTTGGAAAACAGGCCATTGACGGCGATAACAATCAGACCGGTCAGATGCTCGCAGGTTTACTTAATTGGTCGATTGGATCTTTTGTATCGAAGTTGGCGGTTGAAGGACAGTCGGTGAAGGTGACACGAGAGGTCGACGGGGGCCTTGAAAATATTGAACTTGTCGGTCCCGCGGTGATTACAGTTGATCTTCGTCTTAACGAGCCTCGATACGCCTCACTGCCCAATATAATGAAAGCGAAAAAGAAACCGCTGGATACTCTTTCGCCGGAGCAGCTTGATGTTGACGTCAGCCCGCGGCTCGAAGTATTGAATGTGGTAGAACCTCCGGAGCGCTCGGCCGGAGTTCGGGTCAGTAGTGCCGAAGAACTTGTGGATAAACTTCGAAACGAAGCAAAGGTGATCTGATGAGCATTCTGGTTATTGGAGAACATGATAATGCGAGCCTCCGCCCCTCGACGTTAAATGTCGTTACGGCGGCAAAAGTACTGGGCGACACTGTTGATGTCCTGATCGCTGGCAGCGACTGTCAGGGAGCGACCCGGGAGGCGGGAACTATTTCTGGGGTGGCTCGGGTATTGGTGGCCGATGATCTCGCGCTGGCAGATGGTCTGGCTGAGAACCTCGCACCGCTTGTCCAATCCATTGCGCAGAACTATTCTCATATTTTGGCGCCGGCGACGACTTATGGAAAGAACCTGTTGCCGCGAGCGGCGGCGTTGCTCGATGTTCAGCAGATCTCAGATATCAGCGGAATTGAAAGCGCTGATACCTTTGTGCGTCCAATTTATGCAGGCAACGCCATGGCCACCGTTCGTTCCAAAGATGCCTTGAAATTAATTACGGTGCGTACCACGTCGTTCGAGGCTGCTGAGCAAGCGGGGTCGGCAGCAATAGAGCCGATATCTGGAGGTGTCGATGCGCAACTTTCGACTTTTGCCGGCGAGGAACTCACACGCTCGGAGCGTCCGGAACTCACGACAGCGGATATCATTGTTTCGGGCGGGCGTGGGATGCAGAGTTCAGAGAACTTCGCAATGCTGGAGGCGCTGGCCGATAAATTGGGTGCCGCAGTTGGGGCTTCACGGGCCGCAGTCGATGCCGGTTATGTGCCCAATGATTATCAGGTTGGACAGACGGGTAAAGTGGTAGCGCCAAGCGTCTACATTGCCGTCGGCATATCCGGTGCAATTCAGCACCTTGCGGGCATGAAAGATTCCAAGATCATCGTAGCCATTAATAAGGACGAAGAAGCACCGATCTTCCAGGTTGCTGACTATGGTTGGGTATCGGATCTGTTCGAGGCTATTCCACAGTTGGATGCTGCATTGGAGTCAAATCAGGCCTAATCGCTTTGGCGGAGTCTTTTGGAAATAGAGTTCTGATACGGGTGCGCCCCGGGTGACCGGGGCGCTTGCCATTGATCCAACCTCGAAGACAATAGATCATTCGATCGCACAGGTACCTCCCTGTACTCTGAACTTGGTGGATAACAGCCTTGACAGTGTCTCAGGCTTTAATATCTGTTTCAGTGAAACACGTCACAGGGTTGACGTGATTTAATCCTAGAGCGATCCCAACGCTTCACACTCTGAGAATCGAGATCAATTGCCCGGTGTTACATGCAATCTGGTCCGCTCCCCAGGAGCTCGTTTCCTCAGACCGGCTGTAACCCCAGGTTACGCCAACTGTGGACGTTCCGGCTGCCCGACCGGCGAGTACATCTCGCCGGTCATCACCTATAAAGACGGTATCGGATGGGTCGACCCCAATCGACTCACAGGCATGTAGTAACGGTAGGGGATCAGGCTTAGCTCGACTGAGGGTATCGCCACTAATCACGACTTTAGCGCGTCGATTAAGTTCCAATTGTTTCAGCAATGGATGGGTGAAGCGTGTCGGCTTATTGGTGACAATACCCCAGGGAATCTGACGGAGCTCGAGTTTTTCAAGAATGTGAGGTATTCCGGGAAAAAGGCGGGTTCGGACACAGAGATTTCCGGCATAGGCCTCGAGAAGCTGTTGCCGATAAGGACTGGCTTGCGCCTGTTTGGCGGTAATTCGAAGGCTGTTTTTGATGAGGCCTACGCTGCCCTCGGCGACCCACCACCGCGCCGTAGCAAGATCCACCTCGGTGCGGTCGAGCGACAACAGAACCGAATTCAACGCTGCGACAAGGTCCGGCGCGGTGTCCGCAAGGGTACCGTCAAGATCAAATAGTACACAATCCGGCGCGGGGTTCGTTACGACTGGGGACACTGATAACCTCAGGACACAGGGCCTTTAAGATAATGGGAGATGTAGTTCACAGCTACCCCGTCGCCGAGTGTATAACGCCTCGAAAGAGGGTTGTAATGCATGCCGGTAATTCCCGAAATTGCGAGTGAGGCCCGACGCGCCCAGGAATCCAGCTCGGCTGGACGGATAAACTTTTTATAGTCGTGGGTACCCCGTGGAAGCAGAGACAGAACGTACTCTGCACCTACGATAGCGAACAAGAATGACTTGAAATTCCGATTTATGGTTGAGAAGAAGATGCTGCCCCCAGGACGCAAGAGTTTGGCACAAGCCGCGACCGTAGTTCCCGGGTCTGGAACATGCTCAAGCATTTCGAGGCAACAGATTAGGTCAAAACCCTCTTCGCACTCATCAACGAGTGACTCGACTGTGGTGTGGCGATAGTCGATCGACATTCCGCTGGAGAGTGCGTGCAACCTCGCAACATTGATCGGCGCTAGACCGGCATCGATACCAACAACCTGGGCACCTTTTGCAGCGAGACTTTCGGAAAGGATGCCGCCACCGCAGCCCACATCCAAAGTACGTGCGCCGTCCAGGGAGACGCGTTCCTCAATATAGCCAACGCGGAGCGGGTTTATCGCATGCAGTGGCGCAAACTCACTCTTCGGGTCCCACCAGCGCGAGGCTAGAGTTTCAAACTTCAGGAGTTCTTGAGGATCAGTGTTTTGCATTGGGGAGCCTGATTAAAGAACGAATTGTAGCCCGCGCCAGAGAATGAAACGTGATTGTCCTTGGGTAAGCGGGGATCAGACTTGATGTGAGTTAAGCAACAGAGAAGGGTAAGTTTCTTGTTTCCCAGAGGGACTCGCGCTAAAATACCGGGTTGCGGTGCGGGGTGGAGCAGTCTGG
>DPVA01000180.1:6612-13310 GCA_003529705.1 Gammaproteobacteria bacterium
TCGTCGGGCTCATAACCCGAAGGTCGTAGGTTCGAATCCTACCCCCGCTACCAAATGTTGTGATCCGGGACCCCGCAGCAGCGGGGTTTGTTTTTGGGGTCGTTGACACCAGAGAACCAGATTGCCGAATGTTGGAGTGGGGCTTGTGGATAACAACGGAATCCGGACACTGTTGGAGCCTGTGGTCGAGGACATGGGGTACGAACTGGTGATGGTCGAGTTAACGGGTTCGCCCGCAGGAGGACAGATATTGCGGGCTTATATAGATGCCCCTGGAGGTATTTTGCTGGAAGACTGTGAACAGGTAAGTCGTCAGGTTAGTGCCATCCTCGATGTAGAGGATCCAATCAAGGGCGAATATGCATTGGAGGTGTCCTCGCCCGGGATCGACCGTCCGTTGGTGCGCCCTGAGCACTTTCATCGTTTTCAGGGCAGTCAGGTGAAAGTACTGATGCGGGACGCCCATCTCGGCCGCCGCAGATTTACCGGCTTTCTGGCCGAGGCGGGCCCTGAATTTGTGGTGGTAGAGGTCGATGGCGAGGCCTACGAACTGACTTATCAGGGAATGGAAAGAGCCAATCTGATTGGCATGGACTGATCGTCCTGCGCACAGGGTTGAGAAACAGCAAAGTGCAGTCGAACGGCAACAGACTTGCAGCGCTTGGGGATAGCAAAAGATGACAAAAGATGACGTGTTAATGATGGCGGATGTGCTGTCCCGAGAGAAAGAAATTGATCGCGGGATCGTGTTTGAGGCAATCGAGGCGGCTCTTGCCACTGCAACCCGTAAGCGTAATCGCGAAGACATGGAAGTCCGGGTTCAAATTGATCGAACTAGTGGCGACTACGAGGCTTTTCGACAATGGGAAATCGTCGAAGACGATGCGGCTGTCGAAAACCCAGCCCGCCAAATGACCTTCGCTGCCGCGGAAATCAGTTACCCCGAGGACAGTCATGAGATTGGGGGCGTCGTTGAAGAACCCCTAGAGACGGTGGCGACTTTTGGTCGTATTGAGGCACAGGCCGCTAAACAAGTCATCAGTCAGAAGGTTAGGGAAGCAGAGCGCGCCCGCGTCCATGAAGAGTTCAAGGATCGGGTAGGGCAGATGGTCCAAGGGGTCGTTAAGCGGGTAGGAAACCGCGAGGCAATTATTGATCTCGAGGGAGTCGAGGCCTCTTTGCCCCGGTCAAATTGGATCGACCGGGAAATCCTTAGCAGCGGCGATCGCGTCAAGTCGATTCTGGCAGATGTCCGTTCCGAGCCCCGCGGTCCGCAACTGATTCTTGACCGCCGGTGCCCGGAACTGGTGATCAAACTCTTCCAGTTGGAGGTGCCCGAAGTCGGTCAGGGGGTTATCGAAATTCTGGGCGCCGCACGTGATCCAGGTTCAAGGGCCAAGATATCGGTACGTTCCCAGGATCATCGGATTGACCCAGTAGGCGCGTGTGTTGGCATTCGTGGCGCGCGGGTGCAGAGTGTTTCTAACGAAATTAATCTTGAGCGAATCGACATTATTACCTGGGTCGACAGTCCTGCCGAATTTGTAATTAAGGCATTGCAACCCGCTGAAGTGGACTCTATTTTGGTCGATGAGGAGTCGCGTTCAATGGATGTCGTCGTGGAGGAGAGTCAGTTGTCACTAGCAATAGGGCGGGGCGGGCAGAATGTCCGCTTGGCGTCTGAGTTGAGCGGTTGGGAGCTCAATATCATGACCGACGAGGCGGCTGCGGAAAAAGCAGAGCAAGAAGCCCAGCAGGCATGTGAGCGGCTGATGACCCAGCTCAATATCGATTCTGAAGTCGCGGGCGCTCTGGTCGAAGAAGGCTTCGTTACACCGGAAGAAGTGGCGTATGTCCCAGTTCAGGAACTCCTGGAGGTGGAAGGTTTCGATGAGGACTTGGTTGAACAACTGCGGGTGCGCGCGCGTGACTTTCTCGATATTCGGGAAATTGCGGAACTCGAGAAGAGTCGACCCGAAGCAGACCTTGTATCCATGGAAGGCATGGATGCTGAAACCGCGACCTTTTTCGCGGGAAAAGGGATTCGGTCGATGGAGGATCTCGCGGAATGTGCTACGGATGAACTCGTCGAGCTGACCGGCATCAACGCGGAGCGAGCTAGCGAGTTGATTATGACGGCAAGAAAGCCCTGGTTTGAAGAGAACGCTGAAGCGCTGGACAGCGTGGTCTCAAGTTAATCGTTCACGGTAAATACCTATGCCTGTCGTACCTATAAAGAAACTGGCCGAGCAGATCGGCGTCCCGCCGGAAAAACTGCTGCAGCAACTTACTGCTGCAGGTGTCTCCGGAAAAGATGCCGATGGCATGCTGAACGACGATGAGCGGAGCGCCCTCCTCGAATATTTACGCGGTGGAAAGGCAGCAGCTGCGGCAACCAAACCCCAGGAGAAGGTCACCCTGAATCGGCGGTCAACCACGGCCGTGAAGCAAAGTTCGCGAGCGGGTGGCTCAAGGACTGTTCACGTCGAGGTTAAAAAGCGGCGCACCTATGTCCGTCGGGGTGAACTACAGCGTCAGCAGGAAGAGGCCCAAGAGGCCGCACGTGAAGCCGAAGAGGCTAAAGAGCGCGAGAAGCGAGCCCGATTGGAAGCCGAAGAAAAAGCCAAACAAGAGGCAGCAGCAGCAGCTGAAATTGAAGCACAACAGCAACGCGAAGCGGAAGAGGCTGCAAAAGCCGCCCAGCAGGGCGTGCCGGCGGAGACTCTTGGGGTCGAGCCAGCGACAGTGCCTGCCGCGCCGCCCGACGAAAACAAAAACACCACACGTCGTGAAGATAAGCCGAAGAAGCGTAAAGGGAAAGGCCGAACTGGCGGCGATGGCGAGCTTCACCTTGCCGAAGGGAAGCGTGGCAAGCGCCGGCCACGGCAGCCGATTAAACCTCGACGGCTCACCTCCACCACAGCCGGGCAACATGCTTTCGAAAAACCCACGGAACCTGTTAGTCGTGAGATCTCGGTGCCGGAGACTGTCAGTGTTGCCGAGTTGGCGCAGTCGATGTCGATCAAGGCCGCCGAAGTTATCCGTGTCCTTATGGAAATGGGCAGTATGGTGACGATTAACCAGGTGCTAGACCAGGATACCGCCATGTTGGTGGTTGAGGAGATGGGACACAAAGCCCAGGTGGCGGATTTGGATGATCCGGAATCCATGTTGAGTGCGGACGATGTCGCTGATGATCGTCCAGCCGCGCCCCGCGCACCCGTGGTGACTGTCATGGGGCATGTGGATCATGGCAAGACATCACTACTCGACTACGTCAGAAAAACCAAAGTCACTGCAGGGGAGGCCGGAGGTATCACCCAGCACATCGGGGCTTACCGTGTTGCTACGAAGAAGGGTGCCGTGACGTTTCTGGACACCCCGGGACACGAAGCATTCAGTGCAATGCGTTCACGCGGAGCACAGGTCACCGACTTGGTGATTCTGGTTGTCGCTGCGGATGATGGAGTAAAGCCACAGACGATTGAGGCAATCAGCCACGCGCGGCAGGCGTCGGTTCCCCTGATCGTCGCCATTAATAAGATGGATAAGGAGGACGCCGACCCCGATCGTGTCAAACAGGAACTGGCTACGCAGGAGGTTATTCCCGAGGATTGGGGGGGTGACACGCTGATGACTGAGGTTTCGGCAATCACCGGCGACGGCATCGATACTATGCTGGACTCAGTCCTGTTGCAGTCTGAGATGCTGGATCTCACAGCTCCTGACCAGGGATTCGCATCGGGAACGGTGGTAGAGGCTCGACTGGATCGGGGCAAGGGCGTGGTCGCTACGCTACTGGTTCAAAAAGGTACCCTCAAAAAAGGCGACATCGTGATTGCTGGCCGTGAATTTGGTCGCGTGCGTGCAATGAGCAATGATTTGGGCGAGCCGACCAAGTCCGCAGGACCGTCCACCCCGGTGGAGATTCAGGGCTTGGGTGCGGTCCCGGATTCCGGCGACGAGTTCACGGTTGTGACAGACGAGCGCCGCGCACGCGAGATCACCAGTTATCGCCAGGCAAAATTTAAAGAGGTCAAGCTGGCTAGGCAGCAGAAAGCAAAATTGGAAAGTATGTTCAGCGAGATGGGCGAAGGTCAGGTCAAGACTTTGAACGTCATCATCAAAGGGGATGTCCAAGGTTCGGTCGAGGCATTGACCGAGTCTCTGGAAAAGTTGAGCACAGATAAGGCTAAGGTTGCTGTCGTGCACGGTATGGTGGGAGGTATTAACGAGTCCGACGTCAACCTCGCGGGAGCTTCAGAAGCTATCGTCATTGCGTTTAACGTTCGGGCGGATGCCACAGCGCGTAAACTTATTGAGAGTGAAGGGATCGATGTCCGCTACCATAGCGTCATCTACGACGTGGTGGACGAAGTTACAATCGCTCTGACCGGAATGCTTGCACCGGTTCTCCGCGAACAAGCCGTTGGACTTGCTGAGGTGCGTGATGTGTTCCGAGTGGCCAAGATGGGCGCCGTCGCGGGATGTCGCGTTATCGAGGGTGAAGTAAAACGAAACCTTCCAGTCCGGGTGCTGCGGGACAACGTAGTAATCTTTGATGGCCACATTGATTCGCTGAAACGATTCAAAGAGGACGTCAGTGAGGTCAAGTCGGGTTTTGAGTGCGGCATCGGTGTAAAAAACTATAACGATATTAAGCCCGGCGATCAGATAGAGATCTACCAAACGGTCGAGCAGGTCGCGACGCTTTAGCGGCGCCCGGGAGCAACTATGCAAGGCGTCGACCGGACACGCCGGATCGGGCAGGTCCTGCGTAAGGAGTTAGCGGCGATCATTGCTCGCGATGTGGACAGCACGTCCTTAGGTCTGGTGTCCATTACCGCGGTCTCAGTGAGCAGGGACTTGCGCCACGCTAGGGTTTATGTCACGGCGCTCGCACCCAAGGTGTCTCAAACGGAGGTTATGGATCAACTTAATTCGCAGTCGGCGACATTGCGTTGGGCACTGGGACAGCAGGCCGGACTGCGGCGAACCCCGGAACTCTTTTTTGAGTATGACGGCAGTATTGAACGTGGGACCATGATGTCAAAACTTATTGACGACATCGAAATACCTGAAGATGAATCTGCTGGAAACTAGACATGGGTCGTAGGAAAAGAAAACCTTTCGGGGACCCAGTCGACGGAATTTTGTTGTTGGACAAGTCAGAAGGCATCACCTCTAATGACGCCTTACAGCGCGCAAGGAAACTTCTGGGTGCCCAGAAAGCTGGGCACACGGGCAGCCTCGACCCAATCGCAACGGGTCTGTTGCCCTTATGCTTTGGGGCGTCGACGCGCTGGTCGGGCTACTTTCTTGGGTCGGACAAACACTACCGGGCGACCATCCGTCTCGGCGAAACCACCGAGACTGGCGATAGTGAAGGTGAGATCGTTTCCACCAGCCAAGTCTCCGCCTCAGAAGGGCATGTGCAGGAGGCCCTCCGACTTTTTCAAGGGACGTTTTTGCAGGTCCCGCCGATGTACTCGGCAATCAAGGTCGATGGTCAGCCGTTGTATAAGTTGGCGCGGCAGGGGAAAACTGTTGCGCGGAAACCCCGAGAAGTCACCGTGCACGTTCTTGAGCTTGCCGACTTCGACGGCCGCGATGTGCAGGTGACGCTAAGGTGCTCATCGGGGTTTTATGTGAGAACGCTCGCGACCGATCTCGGCGACACGCTTGGGACTGGGGGTCATGTGACTGCACTACGTCGGTTGGGCGTTGCGGGACTTACGGTCGAAGACTCGATGACTTTGGAGGAACTCGCGGAGCTCCCCAGTTATCCTGATCGACGTTCTCAACTGGGCAAAGTCGGCGATGCCCTAGACCATTTGCCCGCGGTTGAGCTTTCGATAGATGCCGCGTTTTACCTATGCCGGGGACAAAGTGTCCGCGCTCGCAATCTTCCCAGTAAAGGCAATGTCCGACTGTACTCCTCGTCGACTGGATTTCTCGGTGTTGGCGTGGTTGAGGAACCGGGGACGGTAGCACCGGAGCGGTTAGTTTCCTCAGGAAGCGAAACTGCCTGAATTTGTTGAGGAAAAACCGGCATGCCTGTAGAATACCGCGGCTTCCAATTTGTGCCGACGTGCTTGCCCTGCAATCGACGTCGATCCCGTTTCAAATATTCGGAATTTATCTAGGAGAGGTCGAGTTATGTCGTTAGTGGCCGAAGACAAAGCCAAGGTTGTCAGTGAATACGCCACCGGGCCCGGGGATACCGGCTCGCCTGAGGTGCAGGTCGCACTGCTTACTGCAAGAATCAGCGACCTCACGGATCACTTTAAGACTCACATCCATGATCATCACTCCCGACAGGGGTTGCTGCGTATGGTGAATCGCAGACGCAAACTGCTGGACTACCTCAAGAAACGTGATACTGAGCGATATCGAACGCTCATTGGGCGTTTGGGCCTGCGACGCTGAGTCCAATTCACTTTTCTAAATCTACGGAGTTATCTGATTGAATAAAATTGTTGAGACTTTCCAGTACGGCGAACAGGAGTTTCGCCTCGAGACCGGGCAGATAGCTCGGCAAGCCTCCGGTGCTGTTATGGCCAGTATGGGGGAGACCGTCGTACTGGTGACGGTCGTGGCTGCGAGAGAACCCAGCGGCCGGGATTTTTTCCCTTTGACCGTTGACTACGAAGAACGAACCTACGCCGCCGGCCGAATTCCCGGCGGTTTTTTTAAGC
>DPVA01000226.1:0-2777 GCA_003529705.1 Gammaproteobacteria bacterium
CACCATGCCAGGCCTCAAGATCTTCCTGACGAAGGATAACGGCCGAAGCGGCACACCCGGCCAACTCCTCACTGGGGGTGGATGCGGCTAGAAAAGTGACGTCACCGACGCCCGCGTCCTCCAGCGTACCCAGCGCGGTAATTTCAAGGTCGACATCGCCATGACACACGCCGTCCAGTTGCTCTGCAAGTTCACCCAGTCTCATAAAGTCTCACATCCGCCCATCCGAAGAAAAATCAACTCTACGACGCCTGCCTGCCCAGTTTTTTGGATCAACAACTCTGCTCCCAGGCGCTGAAGGGTGATCATAGGCCGGGGCGGGGACAAAACCAAGTTGTTGATACAAGTCAATTGCGGCATACATGGATGACAACGTTTCCAGATTAGACTGATGGTCACGGGCTTGCTCCAGGCTGCCTCAAATTTACGACAGGGGATAGAATCTCCGTAGCGCCATTATCACTTAGATGAGGAACCCATGAGACTTCAGGACAAGATCGCTGTTATCACCGGTGCCGCACAGGGAATCGGCCTCGGTATTGCACAACGCTTCGCAGCAGAAGGGGCGCGGGTGATGATGCTTGATGTTAACGAGGATGTCGGTCTACCCGCTGCTGCGGACATTTCTGGCGCACAGTTTTTTTGTACGGACGTATCCGATAAAACTGCAGTTGATCATACCGTCGATGAGATTATGACCAAGTCGGGACGCATCGATATTTGTGTCAATAATGCGGGAATCCTGCGCTCGGGCGATGTCTTGGAAATCAGTGAAGAGGACTTCGATAAAGTCCTCTCGGTAAACCTTAAAGGTGCGTTCCTGATGAGCCAGGCGACCGGTCGGCATATGGTCGCTGGCGACGGTGGCAGTATCATCAATATGTCCTCAGTCAATGGAATCATGACGATTCCCAATATCCTGCCCTACAACGTCTCTAAGGGTGGATTGGATCAGTTGACTCGGGTCATGGCGGTGGCGCTTGCGGACAAAGGAGTGCGGGTTAACGCAATTGGTCCCGGCACTATCAAGACAGAACTGTTACAGCAGGTCATAACGGACGACGCCAAACGGCGTGCTATCCTCTCTCGGACACCCATGGGCCGTTTCGGTGACATCGATGAAGTTGCCAGCATTGCCCTCTTTCTCGCCAGTGACGATGCGTCCTATATCACCGGACAGTGTATTTACGCCGACGGCGGCCGTCTCGGACTGAACTACACGGTACCGGTACCCGAGTGAGGGTCGAAAACAAGTAGCTTTTCGATCAACTCGCTGTTCGGCTCAGTTCATGAACGGAGTCGACGAGAACCTTAACGTGATCGGGATCAATTCCCGGCGTAATGCCGTGACCCAGATTGAAGATATGGCCTGGGCCTGGCCCGTAATCTTCCAGTACATCACCCACGGCTGAGCGGATTTTTTCGGGAGTCGCATTGAGGACCGCCGGGTCCAGATTACCTTGCAGCGCGACACGGTCCTGCACAAGCCGGCGGGCCTTTCGAAGCGAGGTGGTCCAGTCACAACCGAGTGCGTCGGATCCGATTTGGGAAATCCGCGACAACCATTGCCCGCCCCCTTTGGTAAACACAATGATGGGTAACGTGCCCGCAACCGGATCGGCCCGCAATGCCTCCACGATCTGTGCCATGGGATCCAGTGAAAAATGGCGGTACTCAGCGTGACCCAACGCGCCTCCCCAGGTATCAAACACCATCAACACCTGCGCGCCAGCGTGCGCCTGCGCTCTGAGGTACAAAGCGATTGACTCGCTCAATATTCCAAGCAGCTGCCGGGCGACCAAGGGCTCCTGATAAATCATGCTCTTGACGATCGAAAAGTCACGACTGCTCTGACCCTCCACCATGTATGTCGCCAGCGTCCAAGGGCTTCCGGAGAAGCCAATCAGGGGGACACGGCCATTCAGTTCGCGGCGAATCAACCTGACGGCATCCATCACATAACGAAGATTGCTCTCGGGATCAGGCCGGATCAGAGATTCGACATCTGCGGCAGTCCGCACAGGACGGGCGAACCGGGGGCCTTCGCCTTCGTTGAGACTCAGCCCCAGACCCATCGCATCCGGAATCGTCAGGATATCCGAAAAGAGGATCGCGGCATCAAGGTCAAAGCGCTCCAGAGGCTGGAGCGTCACCTCGCAGGCAAGCTCCGGGGTCTTGCACAAGGTAAGGAAATCCCCGGCGCGTGCACGAGTCGCGCGGTACTCGGGAAGATATCGGCCGGCCTGACGCATGATCCAGACCGGCGTGCAGTCAACATCCTGACGGCGCAGCGCTCGGATCAGACGGTCATTTTGAAGATTCGGATAGGATGTATTCATACGGCTAGAGCCGAGCGGATCTCAGCCTGTATCTTTTCCGCCGCCACTTTAGGGTTATCAGCATCCCGTATGGGTCTACCGACCACTAGATAGTCGGCACCATCGTGCAGTGCCTGAGTTGGCGTTACCGCGCGCTTTTGATCATCATCATGATGCCCCGGGCGAATTCCCGGCGTGACGATCACCCCATTGTCTCCCAGGGTAGTACGCAGTACTGCGGCTTCTTCTCCAGAGGCAACTACGCCGGCACAGCCTAGGTTTAAAGCCCTACGTGCCCGCGACCGCACCAGCGACGGGATATCGCAGTCAAATCCAAGGTCGCGCATGTCAGCCGAATCAAGACTTGTCAGCACGGTCACCGCGAGAATACCCACATCACCCGAGACTTCGGCCGCGGCTCGCATGATGGCGTCATTGCCATGCACTGTCGCAAAGGTG
>DPVA01000226.1:3085-3551 GCA_003529705.1 Gammaproteobacteria bacterium
GCCATGCACTGTCGCAAAGGTGATGTTTCGCCCGCGCAGCTGTTTCACTGCTCGGGATACAGTGGCGGGTACGTCAAAAAACTTAAGATCGACAAAAACCTGCTTGTCATGGGCACTCAACCAGTCGACAACGGCAAAACCATCGGCACCGGTAAAAAGTTCAAGCCCGACTTTATAGAAATTGACACTGGCTCCCAATGCTTCGACCAACTCTCGGACCTCGTTACCACTGGGCAGATCCAGAGCAACAATCAGCCGCTGGTCATTGGGGATCACCGGCCGGCCCATAGGTGTTCTCGGTCAGGCAACCGCAGTAGTCTGGGATCGCTTCCAGAGATACTCGTCCACTGCCTGAGCCACTTCCCGGCCCTCGTGGATTGCCCAGACCACCAGCGACTGGCCGCGTCTGCAGTCTCCCGCAGCGAAAATTGGCAAACGCGACGACTGGTAACTGGGTGCACCCGCG
>DPVA01000163.1:0-285 GCA_003529705.1 Gammaproteobacteria bacterium
CTGGTACGAGACCGATTTCAAGAACTCGGACAAGAAGAAGCCTGCCGAGAGCAAAGACAAGAAGCCTGGTGGCGATTCGACCAGCGACTCAGCGAGCAGTTCCGGCACCAAGGACAAATCCTCCGGCACGTCGACATCGTCCAGTACCGAGACCTCTTCGAGCAGTTCGTCCGGCGGTAAGCCCGGTTCTTCTGCCTCTGGCTCTGCCTGAGCAGGGAATCTGCCCTCCCAGTCTGATTGCCGAAGTTATTCATTATGAGCGAACAGCGTGACTGTCTTTGTGCC
>DPVA01000163.1:585-2948 GCA_003529705.1 Gammaproteobacteria bacterium
GAACAGCGTGACTGTCTTTGTGCCGACCTGGACGCCTCTTCGGTAGATCGCGAAGTACGTCTGTGCGGCTGGGTGCAGCGTCGGCGGGACCACGGCGGCGTTATTTTCATCGACCTGCGTGATCGCAGTGGCCTCGTACAGGTTGTCTTTGACCCTGACCGCGCCGGCCCGTTTGGTATCGCCGAATCGGTTCGCAGTGAATATGTACTACAAGTGTCGGGCCGTGTGCGGATGCGCCCGGAAGGGACACTGAATCCGGGTCTGCCAACGGGCACCATCGAGTTGCTGGGTCTGGAGATCACAGTGTTGAACAGTGCTGAACCGCTGCCGTTCCCCATTGAAGATCCTGACACCGGGGAAGCGTTACGCCTTCGTTATCGATACCTTGATCTGCGCAGTGACCGAATGCAGCGTAACCTGCGCTTGCGTCATCAGGTTATTCGTGCCCTGCGTGGATATCTGGATGACCGTGAGTTTGTCGAGATGGAAACTCCGGTGCTGACACGCTCCACGCCTGAGGGTGCCCGCGATTATCTGGTACCCAGCCGGGTGCATCCCGGCCAGTTTTTTGCCCTGCCGCAGTCACCGCAGTTGTTTAAACAGCTTCTGATGGTATCGGGGTTTGAACGCTACTATCAGATAGCTCGATGTTTCCGCGATGAGGACCTTCGGGCTGACCGTCAGCCAGAATTTACTCAGTTGGATATTGAGATGTCTTTTGTTGATGAAAACGACATTATCGCTACCATGGAGAAGATGGTCCGCTCGGTATTTTCCGACGTCCTTTCGGTGATTCTGCCGGATCCTTTACCACGTCTGACCTACGCAGAGGCGATGCAACGCTTCGGGACCGACCGTCCCGACCTACGGATTCCGCTGGAGCTGGTCGACATCGCTGATCTCATGATTGACGTGGAGTTCAAGGTCTTTGCTGGACCAGCGATGACACCCGGCAGTCGTGTCGCCGTGCTTCGTGTTCCCGGCGGGGCGATGCTCAGTCGACAGCAGATTGACACTTATACAGAGCTCGTCAAGCAGTTCGGGGCGGGCGGCCTTGCCTACATTAAGGTGAACCAGATCGCCAATGGGGTAAACGGCCTGCAATCGCCGATTCTGAAATTTTTACCTGACGACGTCGTCCAGCAAGTGCTGCAGCGGTGCGCTGCAGAGGACGGAGATCTCCTTTTCTTCGGTGCGGACCGCGCGCGCATAGTGAATGATGCGCTGAGCGGCCTACGGATACGGTTGGGCCATGATCTCGGCCTGGTCGCTGACGGTTGGCAACCTCTTTGGGTTGTGGAGTTTCCGCTTCTCGAAGAGGATCCCGAGGCGCGCCGTTGGGTTGCTCTGCATCACCCGTTTACAGCGCCTCACCCTGATGATGTCCAGTTATTAGAGAGTGATCCCGGGGCGGTGCGTTCCCGTGCCTATGATCTCGTTCTGAATGGTACGGAAATCGGCGGCGGCTCAATACGTATCCACCAGAGTTCGGTCCAGCAGCAGGTGTTCGCGGCGCTTGGTCTCGATGAAGAGCAGGCGAAGACTCAGTTCGGGTTTTTGCTTGATGCCCTGCGCTTTGGGGCACCGCCGCATGGCGGTATCGCATTTGGAATCGACCGTATTGTTTCGATGGCAGCGGGTGAAGAGTCGATAAGAGATGTTATTGCCTTTCCCAAAACTCAGAAGGCATCGTGTCTGCTTACTGACGCACCCGGTGACGTTGATGCACAACAGATGCGAGAGTTGGGACTGCGGCTGTCGGGCGCTGCCCAGGCTGGCGGCAAAGCAGCGGATTGAACTCAATTCCTTTCAGACCTCCGACGTGCTTCAAACGGCCGGAGTCTGTTCTGGTGGTGGTTTACACGGATAAAGGTGAGACGCTCCTGTTGCGCAGAACCGGGAGTGCCTTCTGGCAATCCATCACGGGTAGCCTGCAGTGGCCTTGCGAGGCGCCCGAAGCGGCGGCCCGGCGCGAGGTTTTCGAGGAAACCGGCATAATGGCAGCGGATGGTTGGTGTGATCATCAGATTTCCCGGCGTTTTCACATCCTTCCCGAATATCGCTACCGCTACGGCCCGGGCGTTACTGAAAACCTGGAGCACTTCTTTTCGCTTTGCATACCTACGCGCTGTCCGGTTCAGGTCAATCCGGCAGAGCATGATCTCAGCCGGTGGGAGAAAGTCCCTGCGGCAGCGGATTTGGTGTGGTCATGGACAAACCGGGCCGCGCTGGCACAAATAGCGCAAGAACTGGTGTAATTACAGGATAAACAGATCCGGCGGGGTACCGTCAGGTCATTTCTGGTACGGAGAGCCTAGGAAGATGGCAGGGCATAGTAAGTGGGCCAATATCAAGTTTCGCAA
>DPVA01000163.1:3242-8072 GCA_003529705.1 Gammaproteobacteria bacterium
GTGGGCCAATATCAAGTTTCGCAAGGCTGCTCAGGACGCGAAACGTGGCAAGTTGTTTACTAAGTTGATACGTGAAATTACGGTAGCCGCTCGTGCAGGGGGAGGCGACAGCGCATCCAACCCCAGACTGCGAACCGCGATCGATAAAGCCTTGTCTGCCAATATGACGCGCGACACTGTTGACCGGGCGATTAAGAGGGGTACCGGTGAGTTGGAAGGTATTTCCTACGAAGAAATACGCTATGAAGGGTATGCACCCGGAGGCGTGGCAATACTGGTGGACTGTACGACCGACAATCGAAACCGTACAGTCGGAGAAGTCCGGCATCTTTTCGGCAAGCACGGTGGCAATCTTGGTACAGAAGGTTCTGTAGCCTACCTGTTCAGTAAAACCGGATTGTTTATTTTTGCGCCGGGAACAGACGAAGAAGCGGTTATGGAGGCTGTGGTGGGCGCCGGCGCCGAAGATGTTGAGACTGCCCCCGATGGCTCGGTCGAGGTGCTTGCCGAACCTGAGGCGTTTGATGCGGTCAATGATGCCCTTCAGGTTGCCGGACTTGAGCCGGAACTGGCGCAGGTGGTTGAGCGCCCCTCAAACGAGGCAGCCGTGAGCGATGAAGACGCAGAGAAAGTGATGCGCCTGATCGATGCGTTAGAGGAACTTGATGATGTGCAGGAAGTATTTACCAATGCCAGTTTCCCAGAGGAATCGGCGTTGAGTGCCTAGGTTCTTTACCGATGCCCTCGGAAACTTTCAGGACCATTGGTATCGATCCAGGCTCTCGCGTAACAGGAATCGGTGTGGTGGAGGCGCGGGGCCAATCTTTGCACTATATTCACAGTGAGTGCGTTCGAGTTGGGACCGGCTCCCTAGGTGTGCGTCTGGTTGCAATTCACCAGCGGATTCAGGCTGTCATAGATCGTTGCCAGCCCACGAGTGGCGCCATTGAAAAGGTTTTCGTTTCCGCAAATCCCCAGTCGGCGTTAGTGCTCGGCCAGGCGAGAGGAAGTGCTTTACTGGCACTGGCTCAGAGTGACTTGGATATAAGCGAATACAGTGCACTTGAAATCAAGCGCTCGATCACTGGCACGGGCCGGGCAGGCAAGGAGCAGGTGCAACATATGGTGAGAGTCCTGCTGAGTATGGACCGAAAGCCGCCTCAGGATTCGGCCGATGCGCTTGCTTGTGCGATCTGTCATCTGCATCATTCTGAGGGTCGGCTCCGTCAGACGGCGGCCGGTGTTTCTGTTTTGTCAAAAGATATGAAAGGTCTGCCGCGATGATCGGCCAGGTCAGTGGCACACTGGTGTATAAACATCCACCGCAACTTATGGTGGATGTGGGCGGGGTCGCTTATGAACTTGAGGCGCCGATGACCGCATTTTACGAACTGCCCGAGGCCGGCGAACGGGTTTCACTGTTTACGCATCTTGTGATTCGTGATGATGCTCATCTGCTTTTTGGGTTCGCTGATCTTCAGCAGCGGGATGTATTTCGGGTGCTGCTCAAAATCAGCGGTGTCGGTCCGCGGGTGGCACTGGCGCTGCTTTCGGGCCTCACGACTGACGATCTGGCAGCCTGTGTTGCAGCCGGCGATATCGTCCAGTTGACCCGGGTGCCCGGAATTGGACGCAAGACTGCCGAACGTCTGGTGATCGAGCTTCGTGACAGGCTGGAGACGGCCGCCGGAGCAGGTCCAGATGCATCCGGGGTCACATTGACGCCGCAGCAGGATGCGGTCAGCGCACTGATCGCCCTAGGGTACCGTGAAGCGGAAGCAAGCCGTGCGGTCCGTGCGGTTGAGGTTGATGGTATGCCCGCGGTGGAGACCCTTATTCGTGAAGCGCTCAAAGGGCTGTCCCGGGAGGCGCCATGAGTGAGCATGATCCTCTGATCAACCCCGGTGCGGATGTTGATTCAAGTCAGGATCGCGCCGTTGACCGAAGTCTTCGACCACTGACGCTAGATGAATTCATCGGCCAGCCCAAAGTGCGCGAGCAGTTGGGTATCTTCATTGCGGCCGCCAAGGGGAGGGCCGAAGCGCTCGATCACGTACTGGTGTTCGGCCCGCCGGGTCTCGGTAAAACCACGCTCGCAAATATTCTGGCGCACGAGATGGGCGCAAGTCTGCGCCAGACCTCGGGACCCGTGTTGGAAAAAGCGGGAGACCTCGCCGCCATGCTGACCAACCTTGAACCGCATGATGTGTTATTTGTTGACGAGATTCACCGATTAAGTCCCGCGGTTGAGGAGATCCTGTATCCTGCCCTGGAGGATTATCAACTCGATATCATGATCGGCGAGGGTCCGGCGGCACGGTCGATAAAGTTGAATCTTCCACCGTTCACGCTAGTAGGCGCCACAACGCGGGCAGGATTACTTACGTCGCCGTTGCGTGACCGTTTTGGAATTGTCCAGCGGTTGGAGTTCTACCCGAGTGATGAGTTGGCCATGATCGTTGATCGTTCCGCTCATATTCTCGGGCTCGTCAGCGAAAGCGATGGCATCGAAGCGATTGCCAAACGTAGCCGTGGGACTCCACGAATTGCAAACCGATTGCTGCGTCGGGTCCGTGATTTTGCGCAGGTCAAGGCAGATGGTGTTATTGGTGGCACGATCGCCAATGAGGCCCTGGACCTGCTCGAGGTAGACAGCTTTGGGCTCGACGCACTGGATCGGCGCCTATTGCTTGCCATAATGGAAAAATTCGATGGTGGTCCGGTTGGCGTCGAGAGTCTTGCTGCGGCTATAGGAGAGGAGCGAGGCACTTTGGAAGATGTGGTGGAACCGTTCCTGATTCAATCCGGATTTCTGATGCGCACGCCCCGAGGGCGAACTGCAACGGCTACTGCCTACCGGCATTTTGGCCTCAAGGCGCCAGCACAAGATAAACCTCAGGCCGGCCTTTTCAATGGTAACAACTAAACAGGCGTCGCCATGAAAAGGTCAGGAAATGCTCATTTGGTTACCACCGGGTGTCCCGATATTTGCGGTAGGGTCAGTTTCGTTTGGATTTCCTGGTATACGTACTGATGGCGGTTACGCAAGCCTTTGTCTGGCCCGTGCGGGTGTACTATGAGGATACCGACGCAGGTGGGATCGTGTACTACGCGAACTACCTTAAATTTATGGAACGGGCACGCACAGAATGGCTTTGGAACTATGGCATTGATCTTCGACAACTGGCATCCCAAGAGCGCATGATCTTTGTAGTCCGCTCAGCCAAACTCGAATTTCTCCAGCCGGCCCACCTGGGAGATGCATTGGACGTTTCTGTTGAGGTACTCCGTTGTCGGCCAGCCAGTGTTACTTTGTATCAGCAGGTGATCTCCTCGGAGGAGATCCTATGCACTGGTGAGGTCCGGCTTGCCTGTGTCGAGTCACTCTCAATGCGGCCTCGTCCTCTGCCGCCATTCATTCAGGAAAGAGAAAGCACCCAATGAACGAAGCCGTAAAAATTGCCGTCAGCAATGAGTCGCTGTCGATTCTTGATCTGATTCTGCAGGCAAGTCTGCTGGTGCAATTAGTGATGCTGATACTGGTAGCAGCATCATTGGTCTCCTGGACCGTGATCTTTACCAAGGCCAATACGCTGAAGAGACTGCGTCACGAGGCAGATGATTTTGAAGCGGAGTTCTGGTCGGGGGGTGAACTAAATGGTTTGTACCGGCGTTGTACCGAAAATGGAGAAGAGCCTGCTGGGATGACAAGCATTTTTGTAGCGGGATATCGTGAATACAGTCGTCTGGCAGGTAATGCCTCCGTTGAGAGAACCGATCTGGTAGAGGGTGTCCAGCGTGCCATGCGCGTAGCACTGAGTCGGGAGATTGAAGCGCTCGAAGCCCGTCTGCCTTTCCTTGCGACCGTCGGGTCGACCAGTCCCTATGTAGGCCTCTTTGGCACAGTCTGGGGGATTATGAATTCATTCCGGTCTTTGGGTGCGCTGCAGAGTGTCTCAATCGCAACTGTAGCGCCTGGCATCTCTGAAGCGCTCATTGCGACTGCGATGGGACTTTTTGCTGCCATTCCCGCCGTTATCGCTTACAACCGGTTTTCCGCTGCGGCCGAATCTCTGATTGCCCGATACGACGTATTTGTTGAGGAGTTTGCAAGTATCGTTAATCGACAGGCCGTTAGCGGCCGACGCCGCAGCGGATAAGGTCTGAGGCCAAGCAGATGCGCCCACGCCGTCATAAACGCCAGATGAGCGAGATCAACGTGGTCCCGTACATCGATGTCATGCTTGTGCTGCTGGTGATTTTTATGGTGACCGCACCCTTGCTCATGGAAGGGGTCAGTGTTGACCTGCCGCAGGCAAGTGCTAAAGCGGTCTCGCAAAAGTCTGCCGAACCGTTCGTTGTACACGTCGATAAGAATGAGGAGTATTTTATCAACGACGACCCGGAACCAATCCAGACTCTTCGGGAAATCCGGATCAAGGCGGACATCGTGATGCGTAACAGTCCCGAGACAGAATTTCTCGTTCGGGCAGACAAAAGCGTGCGTTATGACGCAGTGGTGCAGGCGATGGTGCTGTTGCAGCAGGCAGGTGTTCCTGGGGTTGGGCTGGTAACCGATTCCTTAGATAACTGACTGCCAGTGCGCCGCATTTCGCGAAACGTCGGCACCCCTGTGCGGGCATTTATCTATGCAGTTCTAATTCATGTCATCTTCGGTGCACTCCTTGGAGTCAGTCTTATGATTCAGCCGCGGGCTGTAACACCCGCACCGGCGCGTCCCGTTCAGGCAAAGGCGATAGACCTTGCCGCAATAGAGCGGGAAAAGCGCCGACTCGAGGAAGAGAGGAAAAAAGCGGCAGCGGAAAAGAA
>DPVA01000163.1:8401-8524 GCA_003529705.1 Gammaproteobacteria bacterium
GGCAGCGGAAAAGAAACGCAAAGCTGAAGAGAAGCGAAAGGCTGAGGAAAAAAAGAAAAAAGAGGCCGAACGCAAGAAAAAGTTAGAAGCTGAGAAAAAGAAAAAAGCGGCAGCGGAAAAGAA
>DPVA01000163.1:8844-14412 GCA_003529705.1 Gammaproteobacteria bacterium
GGCAGCGGAAAAGAAACGCAAAGCCGAGGCAGAAAGAAAGCGCAAAGAAGCGGAGAAAGTCAAAAAGGCCGAGGCGGCCAAAGCCCAGCGCGAACTTGACGAAAGCGATGCCGTGTCGGCTTTCGGTGCAGTGGCCTGGGCCATCAAGGAGCAGGTCAGCAGGAACTGGAGTGAGCCAGGCGATTTTTCCGGACTCAGCGTTGAGTTTCTCGTCAAGGTAGACCGGGAGGGCAATGTGCTGTCTGTGAAAATGACCCGCAGCAGCGGCGATGCTCGTTTGGATGATTCGGCGGAAAATGCTATTTTCAAGTCATCCCCCCTCCCATTTCCGGGAGAGGCACGTTTTTACGAATATTTGAAAGAATTCAACTTTATCTTTAAACCCGAATCATGATCTCTAGATGGTGACCTCAATGAAAGGTTTTCAAAAAGCGCTGGCTCTGATTTTTGCAGCCGCAACGATATTCATTCAGCAGAGTGTGGCCGTAGCTGCCCTGACGATCGAAATCACCCAGGGCGAGAGATCAGGAATTCCGGTGGCTGCAGTTCCTTTTCGTTGGCAGGGCACAGGTGACCCGCCGGAGGATTTGCGCGCAATTGTTGCGGCCGATTTGCATCGATCAGGAAGATTTGACCTGCTATCGACGGCAGATTATTTGAGTACGCCGAGTGAAGTTTCCGAGGTGCGTTATAAGGATTGGCGACTTATCAAGGCAGAGTCACTGGTGATCGGTCGTATTACCGAGAAGGGACCGGATGAGTTCGAAGTCAGTTTTCAGTTGCTGGATGTCTATCGGGAACGGGTCAAAGTAGGTCTGCGCTATACAGCGAACGCCGGACAGTTGAGGCAGGTGGCGCACCAGATTAGCGACCGGATTTTCTACGAGATGACCGGGATCAAAGGGGCGTTTGATACCCGGATCGCTTACGTCACGATGCAACTTAGCGATACCGGCGACCGGGTGTACCAGTTGATGATTGCCGATTCGGATGGCCACAATGCCCAGCAGATTCTCAAGACTACCAATCTGCCGGTGTTGTCTCCGGCTTGGTCACCCAATGGCCAATGGCTGGCTTATGTTTCCTTCTCAGATAACACGTCCGGCGCCAATGTGTGGCTGCAGGACATTGGTACCGGTACCCGGCAGCCAGTCGCCAGTTTTGACGGCTCGGCCAGCGCGCCCGCGTGGTCGCCGGATGGGAAGTCGCTCGCGTTGACAGTATCCGCCAACGGCAATACCGATCTCTATATATTGGGTGTCGCATCAGGAGAAATTCGTCGACTGACTAAACATCCAGCTATTGATACGGAGCCGGCCTGGTCCCCCGATGGACGATATCTGGTCTTTACCTCTGATCGCAACGGTCGACCCCATATTTACCGGGTAAGTCGAAATGGAGGCAAGGTGGAGCGCCTGACGCGTGAGGGTAAGGAGAATGCCGGCGCCTCCTACGATCCGAGCGGTAAGCGGTTGGTGTTGGTCACCAATCGTGGGCAGGGCGCGGGTTACCAGATTGGTGTATTCTATCCAGAGAGTGGTAGAACTGACGTGCTGACAGACGGTACACTTGACGAGTCGCCGACATTCTCGCCTAATGGCGCAATGATCCTGTATGCGACCCAGATGGGAAGGGATGGTGTCCTCGCCGCAGTATCTGCGGACGGTCGCGTCAGACAGGTGCTGAAGTTGACCGAGGGCGATGTACGGGAGCCGGCGTGGGCCGCAAGTCGCTGAGACGGATAAGTTTAGAGGAGTGCAATTAAGGGTCGAGCGGTAAAAAGCTAGTGACTAACGGTTTAATGAATTTAGTGAAGGAGTGCGAGGAAGCTGGACTCAGCTTTTTTCGGTCTGAACATAGGAGATTGACGATGCGAAGATTCTGGACGATTTTACTGGTGCTCTTTCTCGGCGCTGCGTTGGCTGGTTGCGCTGCCTCAAAGAAAAAAGGTGGAACGGTTGAAGTTGAGGATGCCACCATTGGCGGCAGTGGCTCGGATTTCACTACGGATGCTTCCGCATCGGGTGTTGAATCAGATGATGCGACCGCCGGCGAGATCATCACGATCGACCAGGATGAGACTGATATCAGCGATCCGTTGGGGAAGCGGGTTGTGTATTTTGATTTTGATAGCTCCAACCTGACCCCTGAAGCACAGCGGATCGTTGAGGCGCACGCACAATACCTTTCCGGTAACCCCGGGATGGCGGTCGTCCTCGAAGGCCACGCCGATGAGCGCGGTACACGTGAATATAACCTCGCTCTGGGCGAACGACGGGCAAATGCCGTCAGCCAGATCTTCCAGGCACTGGGAGTTGCCCCAGATGCGATTCGTACGATCTCTTATGGAGAAGAGCGGCCGATATCGATGGGTCAGGATGAGAGCGCCTGGTCACTCAATCGCCGCGTCGAAATTCTTTACTAGCCAATTGTGCCCTGCTGAGCGCGCCTCGCGATCGACATCGGATTGGTTGGTCGTGAGATGCCAGTTGTTCAGCGTCTTACGGGATTTAGGGGTAGCACGTCAGATCTTTGCCTTCTGTATCTGGGTGTTGGCGGTTCCGGCGCTAGGTCAAGCGCAAGAATTAGGCAACAAAGACAAAGAGTTAAATATTAGCGCTCAGCCGGTAACTGCCTTATCGTCGGTGGAGGTTGGCTCCGGTTCAGGTAGTTCACATACGGTCACCATTCTTTCGGTGGTGTCACGCCAGTCGTCAGATTCGAGCTCGTCTGATGCAATAAGTATCGAAGAACAGAGTCTTTATGACGGTGCATTAGAACGATTTCAGCAAGCACGCTACCTTGATGCCGCTCAGCAGTTCGTTGGCTTCCTTACGGATCACCCGCACAGCGCACTCGCAGACCACGCGTGGTACTGGCTGGCAGAGTCCCGCTATCTTGAGCGCGGCTTTGATGATGCGGTCACCGCGTTGACCACCCTGCTCGACTACTTCCCCGGAAGTGTTCTCAGCGGGGCCGCGCAGTTAAGGCTGGGTTACAGTTATTATGAGTTGCGCCGATATCCGGAAGCACGAAAAGCGGTTGAAAGCCTGCTGGAAGGGTTCCCTAATGGTGATCTTGCGGTTCTTGCTAAAGGACTGCTGGAAGAGTTGAAGGCACAAGGCCATTGATCGTCGTCGTTTTTATTTCCGGTCCCGATGAAGACTGAGACGTCTGACGGCCTCCGCGAGATCCGGAGAGGTGAGGCTGTCAGCGGTCTCAGCGAGCAAATCAGCCGTTTCCGAATCCAATGCTCTTGAGGATAGTTTTGCGTTCGTCGCGGGCGCCGGAGTGGCACGCGGACGAACCTTGATCTTCAACATGCTGACCTCCATATTGGCGCGGTGAAGCGCGCTAAGTATCTCCTCCTGGCGCCGCCTGACAGCATCACCCCAGACAGGAGAGTCTGCAATAACTTGCCAGCAATCCTTGCCAGGCCTGACGACGGTGTGCTGGGAAATGTCTTTTCCGGAGGCTGCGCGCCAGGCGGTCTGCTGCGTGTTCGTCGCTCTCATGGTGACACCGCGTTCAAGTCCCGGGACATCAGCAATCAGACTTCCTACCCGAATGAAAGGATTGTCGGCCATGATAAAATTTAACTCTTTCGCAATGTGTTTCTACAGCATGAGTCCAGCACCCTTGGCCGCGGCCTGGGTGCTGTGTGGTGCTAACCGTACGCCCATTTAACCACTTTCAACAGATTGATTCGATGTTCAGCAAGGTAGCAACCAGAATTTTCGGCAGTCGCAATCAGCGGCTTCTGCGCAAGATGAGCACTCTTGCCGAAAAGATTAACGCACTTGAACCTTTGCTTGAGGTGCTTTCTGACGAAGAACTCAAGGCGAAAACAGTCGAGTTTCGTGACCGCTCGGCTGCGGGTGAGGGGCTCGAGGAACTTCTGGCTGAAGCCTTTGCCGTAGTCAGGGAGGCGTCGCGGCGTACACTTAAAATGCGCCACTTCGATGTGCAACTGATCGGCGGGATGGTCCTTAACGACGGCAAGATTGCGGAGATGCGTACTGGAGAGGGTAAAACGCTAGTGGCGACCCTGCCCGCGTACCTTAACGCGGTCTGCGGCAATACTGTTCATGTCGTCACGGTAAATGACTATCTTGCCCAACGTGACGCGGACTGGATGGGCCAGATTTACGGTTATCTTGGCTTGTCGGTCGGTGTGGTGCTCTCGGGTCAGGACAATGCGACGAAACGCGCTGCTTACGCCTGCGATATTGTCTATGGGACCAACAACGAGTTCGGATTTGATTATCTGCGTGACAACATGGCCTTTAGCGCTGACGACCGCGTTCAGCGTTCGCTGGATTTTGCGGTGGTTGACGAGGTTGACTCAATCCTGATTGACGAGGCACGCACGCCACTGATTATTTCGGGACCTGCTGAAGACAGCAGTGATCTCTATACCCGGATCGATAAGATCATTCCGGCCCTCGAACGCCAGACTCCCTCAGATAAACCCGGTGATGGTCAGGAGGAAGAAGAAGGTCCCGGAGATTTCAGTGTCGACGAAAAGACCCGCCAGGTATCACTGACTGAGGCTGGCCACGAAAATGCAGAGCGCCTGCTTGCTGAGGCGGGTCTGCTTGATGAAGACTCGAGTCTTTATGATGTTGGCAATATCAGCCTCATGCATCATCTCTATGCGGGGTTGCGCGCGCATTCGTTGTTTCAGCGTGACGTGGACTACATTGTCCAGGACGGACAGATTGTCATTATCGATGAGTTTTCAGGAAGAATGATGCCCGGGAGACGCTGGTCGGAGGGGCTGCATCAGGCGGTCGAGGCCAAAGAGGGTGTGTCGATACAACAGGAAAATCAGACGCTTGCGTCTATCACTTTCCAGAATCTCTTTCGACTCTACGGCCGGCTTTCCGGGATGACCGGTACCGCTGACACCGAGGCTGTAGAGTTTCAGCAGATCTATGGGCTTGAGGTGGTAGTTATTCCAACTAATCAGCCAATGGTTCGCGAAGATATGTCGGACTTGGTGTACCGCACACAGAAAGAAAAATTCGCGGCCATAATTGATGATATCAAGGCCTGCCGTTCAAGAAATCAGCCGGTTCTTGTTGGGACCGCCTCAATCGAAACCTCGGAGTACCTGTCGGGACTGTTGAGTAAAGACAAGATTGATCACGAGGTGCTGAATGCAAAGCAGCACGAGCGTGAAGCACACATTATCGCCCAGGCTGGCAAACCGGCTGCGGTGACGATCGCCACCAATATGGCCGGGCGTGGCACTGATATTGTGCTGGGCGGTAATGTGGCGATGGAACTGGACGCGATCGGTGATGATCAATCGGAGCGCGCCAAACTGGTCGAAGCAGAATGGCAGGTCCGCCATCAGCAGGTAGTCGGTGCAGGCGGTCTGTATGTGCTTGGGACTGAGCGCAATGAGTCACGCCGGGTCGACAACCAGTTGCGTGGGCGCTGTGGACGGCAAGGGGATCCCGGAGGAAGTCGCTTTTATCTTTCGCTTGAAGACAATCTGCTGCGGATCTTTGGATCGAACCGGGTATCTGGCCTGATGGAAAAACTCGGTATGGAAGAGGG
>DPVA01000163.1:14721-15232 GCA_003529705.1 Gammaproteobacteria bacterium
ACTCGGTATGGAAGAGGGCGAGGCGATCGAGCACTCGTGGGTTACTCGTGCTATTGAAAATTCTCAGAAGAAAGTGGAGGGCCGCAATTTCGATATACGTAAACAGCTTCTCGAATATGACGATGTGGCCAATGAGCAGCGTAAGGTCGTGTATGACCAACGCAATACTCTCATGGCGACGGAAGATATCTCCGGAACCGTTACCTTGGCCAGAGAAGAGGTGATTGCCGAAATTATCGACCGGTCGATTCCACGGGAAAGTCTTGAAGAACAGTGGGATGTGCCTGGGTTGCAGCAGGACCTCCAAACACATTTTGGAATCACTCTGCCGGTGGCCCAATGGCTGCAGGCCGACGACAACCTTCACGAAGAGACACTGCGCGACAAGATTTCTGAAGAGATCACAAAAGCTTACGAAGAGAAGGCCTCTACGGTCGGAGAACCGGTGATGCGCCACCTTGAGAAAGCTGTGATGTTGAAGACACTAGACGAACAGTGGAAAGAGCATTTG
>DPVA01000231.1:0-692 GCA_003529705.1 Gammaproteobacteria bacterium
TGTCTTAAAAATTGGCCAGGATGAGTTCAGCGCACTGCACTGCGGCGGCACCGTCCGGCTCGGCCTGTCGTTTCAGGGCCATCAACTCCGGCAACTCGTCTAGCCATAAGCCGTTGGCAAAGTGGGGAGCGGCCAATGGTTTTCCAGTGATCTTTTTTTCTGCAAACGCAACGAGTGGTGCCGTCTCTGGGTAGTCTTCTCTCATGAAGTAGCCAAAGGGCGTGCCGGACGCGTGCACCTCTGCGATCGTGCTATATCCGGCCTTGCCGATGACAAGATCTGCGGCCCGTACCAGATCAGGATGGTGAAGAGAACTGTCGACAGGCAGAAACGTGACGTTCTGATCTTTATGGACTGTATTGCTTGCACCGGAGATCACAAAGTGGATACGGGAAAATCGTCTTTTCAACTGCTCGGTAAAGGGAAAGCCGGTTCTGGTTCCTCCCATGCTGATAAAGACCATAGGTGTGGATTGCTTGAGGCCTAGGATGGACCGGGTTTCTTCTCGACTGCTTCGGAATGCCCGCGCAACGGGACCGATCTGGTGCGCCGTTTGTACAACTTCACAGATGGGCTGTGTCTGGATGTGAAGATCAGCATGTTGAAATATCGGCCGCAGTAAGCGGGCATATTTCGAGAGGGCAGGAGTGCGGACTGCGAGACCCGCGTAGATCCAGTCCCAGGTGAAGTTC
>DPVA01000231.1:988-13690 GCA_003529705.1 Gammaproteobacteria bacterium
TAGATCCAGTCCCAGGTGAAGTTCTCCACGAGCACCGACGGAAGTCGTGCCAACTTTGCCGCTGCCAGGCCAAGCGGCGCAATGTCGCAGAGTACACTTTGGCAGTGCAGTCGCCTCAAACGCTGCGCGAGTCGCCTGATCTCACCAGGATCAAACGGAAGTCGGTCCGCGAGATCGGCCAGGGTTGCATCGTAGTTCACTCGCAAGGCGTCGGATTGGACTAGGCCCAAGTCGCAGTCGAGTTCGTGAAAATGAAGGTTATCGCCGAGTGACGAAAAGAACCAGCTGGGGACTTGTGTGAACAGTTCGATCTGCATTGTCGGCTTGAGCTCGAGTATGCGTTCGAGAATCGCATGTGTTCTGGAGGCGAGCCCGAAACCGTGGGGGGAAACGAAGACGCCGATTGTCGGCTGAGTACCAACACTTCTGGAATGCAAGTGGCTAATCTCGGCGTTTCAGCGACCGAAGTACTGATTCAGGAAGGTCTCGAAGTCCTGCTCGTCGTCTTCTTTCATCTGCTGCGCCCGCTGCAGTGATGAGGCCGCTTCCTCCTGAAAATGGGATTCAAAGCGTGGATCAAACGATTCGCGCTTGAAGACTTTCTCATGATGTTCCGCTTGGGCCTTAGCGAAGTAAAAGAACGTGTCATCGTGATCATGGATACCGTCGAGGGTCCTTGCGGAAGGGGTCAATTCAGGGTCTTCAAACAACCGACGCTTTCCAGTCAGTGCAGTCCGATAGCGCTCGTCATAGCGCGACAGGCAGTCTGCCAGCGGCTCGAGGTAATTGAGCAGTTCCAGACCGCACTGCCGGACGCTGCATCTTTGTCCATCTGCCTTGGTCAGGACAAAACCAGGTTCCCGTCCAAACTCTGCAATTTGGCTCCGTGTGGCGCGTACCCGCCGAAACTCCTCCCAGTCCATTGGCGGACTTGGTTCCAGCAGGCAGGAGATCATCATCAGATCAAGAAAACGGATTCCATCCGCGTCAATACCAACAGGCGAGAATGGGTCTAGGTCCAAAGATCGGACCTCGATGTACTCAACGCCACGGTCCCGCAGTGCATGGCTCGGCCGTTCCCCCGACCTTGCCACTCTTTTCGGCCGCATGGTGGCGTAATACTCGTTCTCAATCTGCAACAGCGAGTCATTTAACTGTCGGTACTGGCCATTTACTCGGACCCCAATCTCCCGATACTGTGGATAGGTTTCGGTGGTGGCCTTGACCAGCGAGTCAGTGTATTCGTCGAGGTTATTCAGACTCAGGTGGACAGTCGCCTGGGCGTCACTTTGGTAGCCAAGATCTGAAAGCCGTAGGCTCGTCGCATAGGGAAGATAAAAAGAATGCTCGCCCAGTGGTTTCAGATGATGTGGACGGCCTTTGAGAAAGCTTCCGCACACGGCTGGTGAGGCACCAAATAAATAAGGGATCACCCAGTCGCTGCGATAAAAATTCCGCATCAGCCCGAGGTATGCTTCGGACTTGAAATCACGCAGAGGAGCGGTGGAGCCGCTGATATCACGATAGATTCGCCAGAATGCGTCGTCCAGGGAAAAGTTGAAGTGAATTCCGGAAATGGTTTGCATCAGTTTTCCGTAGCGGTAAGCCAGACCCTGCCGGTATACGGTTTTCATACGGCCCGCGTTGGACTCACCGTAATAAGCGATCGGAATACTGGCCTCGCCATGCAGGATGCACGGCATACTGTTCACCCAGAGTTTCTCAGCACCGATGTTCCGGTAAGTGAATCGGTGCAACTGAGTGAGGAAGGCCAGCAATTCATCAACGTCCTCTGTCACCGGGGTGACGAATTCCAATAGCGCCTCGGAGTAATCGGTCGTAATGTAACGATGGGTAAGAGCAGCTCCTAACGCAGCCGGATGCGGCAGCTGTGACAACGCGCCCTCTCCATCAATGCGAAGGCTCTCTTTCTCGAGCCCACGGCGCATACCGGTGAATAAAATACCGGCTTCGGTCTGCTCGATCTTTTCGATGATTCGTGCTAGTTTTTCGCTCACGGGATGTTTCCGATGCGAGTATCCAAAGCGTGTTGATGAGATGACGAGGTGGTTTCAGGAATCCCTTAAGGTGCGGACTGAGGGACGGGGGACCCTCGATATTACGCCCTTGGTCGCAGAACTTGTCGCCCGATCCGATGTTGCATTGGGGTTATGCCATATTTTCATCACCCACACCAGCGCTTCTCTGGCAATCACCGAGAATGCGGATCCTAGGGTACATGCTGATCTTGAGCATTTTTTCGCACGCCTCGTCCCGGATGGAGACCCTCTCTACACCCACACCAGTGAGGGTGACGACGACATGTCTGCACATATCCGGACCAGCCTCACTCATTCTGAACTGACGGCGCCTATTTCTAATGCACGATTAGTGTTGGGAACCTGGCAGGGAATTTATGTTTGGGAGCATCGCTGGCGCCCGCATGAGCGCCGACTTGTGTTGACCATCTACGGCGAAAACCGCTGACGGCTAGGACAGGCTTTGTTACAACGTCCAATTCGGCTGGAGCAATCCGTCCCGCTCCGGAAAATCAGCGTTGATCGGTGAAGATATGCAGGAATGGGAATCCAGGGCCAAGTAAAGGATGCTCGAATCAACTAATCGGGTACAGTGCGATTATCGCTTTTGCATTGCTCCTATGATGGACTGGACGGATCGGCATGAGCGGTACCTGTTACGACTAATCTCTCGGCGTGCGCGCCTTTATACCGAGATGGTCACGACAGGCGCGCTGATACATGGGGATCAGGAACGCTTCCTGGGATACGCGGATGCTGAGCATCCGCTGGGGCTGCAGTTAGGCGGCAGTGACCCTGAGGATATGGCGCGTTGCGCCCATCTTGGAGAGATTGCGGGATTTGATGAAATCAATATAAATGTGGGATGTCCATCGGACCGGGTGCAGGCTGGCAAGTTTGGCGCCTGTCTGATGTTGGAGCCCGATCTCGTGGCAAAGTGCTTTTTGGCGATGCAGGCGGCAGTATCGATACCCGTTACGGTGAAATGCCGCCTTGGGGTAGATGAAATGGACCAATTTAACGACCTGGTCCGATTCGTGGAGACGGTGGCTGCTGCCGGCTGCAAAGTTTTTATCATCCATGCGCGAAAAGCATGGCTTTCGGGTTTGAGTCCGCGGCAAAACCGTGAGATTCCACCATTGCAGTATGACCGGGTCTACGCGTTGAAGGAGCGGTATCCAGAGTTCACGATCATTATCAATGGGGGTATTACGCGTATTGACGAGGCTGCCGTGCACCTTGAACGAGTGGACGGCGTCATGGTGGGCCGTGAGGCCTATCAAAATCCCTGGAGTCTGGCTGAAGTCGATCAGGTGCTGTTTGACGATGCCCCAAATTACCAATCCCGGTTTGACGTGCTTGAGAACTATAAAACCTACATGCGCGCCGAACTTAATAAGGGTGTACCGCTGAAGCGCCTTGCGCGCCATCTTTTGGGTCTGTTTCAGGGGCAGCCTGGTGCCCGAATCTGGCGCAGAGTGCTTAGCGAGGCTGCCTTTCGTCCCGGCGCGGATCTGACCGCCATAGAAATTGCTCAGAGTAGGCTGGATACTGTCCGTAGGGGCCACCAAGGTACCAGTACAGCGTCGGAACCCGGCTTGGAAATACGCCCATGAGTCGTATCCGCCGCCTGTTATTGGGGTCACTCATAAGCCTTATGCTCCTCTTTGGGGGGATCCTGATCTGGTCGATGGTATTTTTTGATCCTAACGATTACCGCGAAGGCATCGCAGAGCGGATTGAGGAAGAAACGGGTCTTACGTTCACATTGGAAGGGCCTTTGCGCCTCGATTTCAGATTCCATCCGGGTGTCGGACTTTTTGCCGATCTGGCATTGGAGGACGCCTACTTGAGAAAGATTGTGGGCCTGCCAGGATCACAGAATGCGCGGATTAGAGAATTGACTCTGTCACTTCCAGTGGTTCAGTTATTCCGTTTTGTAAGGGGGGAACGCTTTGAAGGGTCGGGTCGGTTCAGCGTGACGGATTTGGATCTTGTGCCCATCCTGGCAGGGTTTGACTTTGACGGGCAACCCGCAGATCGTTTGGACTTTCGAGCGATGACGGTGCAGGGGAGGTTTCAGTCGGGTTTGATGTTTTTTTCGATCACCGATCTCGCGGTTGCTGGATCCAGCACAGAGGTGAGCGGCGATCTGCGGTTTGCAGATAAAGATCAGGATACGGAGATCGAATTTGCACTTTTATCTCCATCACTGAATCTCGACGAGATGGTTTCGGAACAGTCGCGTGGCCCGCTGGATGCTTTTGAATGGTTAAGCCTCTCTCCATTAATCGCAACAGGTCTTAGGGCGCGAGGCGTCCTGCAGATCGGTACGTTTCAGTCCGGAGGCGTGCTTGTCCGCAACCTCAAGATCCCGATTAATTCTGAAGGTGGGGCGGTAGTAGCTTCACCGGTGACCGCCGATCTCTATGGCGGGACAATGCGGATTGATACCGTGACGCAAGTTGTCGGACGTGAACTCAATTTCATGACCCGGCAGACTTTCTCGCAGGTTGACATGGGCCAGATTATCTGGGATATGGGATTGACCAGAATGCTTCGGGGCAAAGCAAATCTCGAGGCCATTGTGGCTTTTTCCGGAGCGGAATATCTCGAGCGTGTCCGATCCGCACGCGGTGTGGTTACGCTTGAAGCCGAAACGGGCCAGATCAAAGGCGTTGACCTTGCTTCTGCGTTGGGTCAACTGACTGGGAACGGTTCTCTACGTGGCGGGAACTGGCTTGGCGAAAACGCGTATACAGCGCTCGAGAATGTCACGGCAACACTCACTCTGGAGAATTCAAAACTGGCGAACCAAGATCTTGCTTTCCGTGCAGGGGGTTTTGAGGTCGCGGGTGAGGGAAACCTTGGCCTGGAGAGTGAGCAACTGGATTATCGTGTCTCGCTGGCACTGGATCGGCCAGAACTGTTTAGCCAGCTTCCATCGCCATTTAATTCTGCTGGGCTGGCGCTTCCCCTGCGGGTGACCGGTAGATGGGATAATCCTGAAATCATGATCGATATGCCTGTTCTAATTCAAATGCAGTTACAGCGTGCCATGGGGATAGAAAGCAATTTGGCGCCCCCATCGCCAGACACTCACGCAGAGGCGTTGGCAGAGGCGCTGGAGACGGAACTTTCCGGCAGGTTAAATCAGTTGTCCGCAGTGGAGGTGGCACAGTGAAGTTGGTGAGGTTTGGTCAGCGCGATAAAGAAAAACCGGGCCTGCTTGACCCCAACGGTGAGATCCGGGACTTAAGCGCCGTTATCGAGGACATAAATCCGGACACACTCGATTTGCAGATCCTGCGAAGACTAAAGACCATTGATCCGCACTCATTGCCTCTTGTGCCACCATCGCAACGCCTCGGCCCCTGCGTGGGGAGGCCGGGGAAGTTTGTGTGTATCGGGTTGAACTATCATGAGCATGCCGTGGAGACCGGACTCTCACCCCCAAGTGAGCCCGTGGTGTTCATGAAGGCGGTTAGCGCCATCAGCGGCCCCCATGATGACATTACCCTTTTGCGTGGATCGAGCAAGAGTGACTGGGAGGTGGAACTGGGGATTGTGATCGGCAGGCGGGCACATTACATCACAGCGGATCAGGCGATTGATTCGATCGCAGGGTTTTGCCTCATTAACGATCTATCTGAACGTGAGTGGCAGATTGAACGCGGTGGGAACTGGTCCAAAGGAAAGTCAGGTGATGGTTATGGCCCTATAGGACCGTGGTTGGTAACGTCTGACGAAGTATCCAACCCTCAGACGATGGACTTGTGGCTCGAACGCAATGGAGAAACTATGCAAAAGGGGAGTACGGCCGACATGATTTTCCCGGTTACAGAACTTCTCGCTTACCTAAGCCAGTGCATGAGCCTCAATGTCGGCGATATCATTGCGACCGGCACCCCAGCCGGTGTGGGCCTAGGCAGAAAACCTCCTGCGTTTCTTAAGGATGGGGATGAGTTGCGACTCGGGATCACGGGTTTGGGAGAACAGTCTTATCGGGTGTTCGCAGATAACGGGCCGCAAGGGTAGAAAGGTCTCGGCAGGCGAACCAGTACACAGAATCTGGAAATGTTTTTTAAACGGAGGGGTTCCATGAGCGAAAAGTTGAACAAGGTCAGTTCCAGAATTACCCAGCCTCGTTCGCAGGGCGCATCACAGGCCATGCTGTATGCCACGGGGCTGACCCGGGAGGATATGGACAAGGCTCAGGTCGGTATTGCCAGCATGTGGTGGGAAGGCAACCCCTGCAATATGCATCTCAACGATCTTGCTGGCCAGATTGCGACTGGTGTCCGTGAAGCAGGCCTTATCGCGATGCGTTTTAACACTATTGGGGTGAGTGACGGCATCTCGATGGGGACAGAGGGCATGAGTTACTCGCTGCAATCCCGCGACCTGATTGCGGATTCTATCGAGACGGTTATGGGTGGGCAGTGGTATGACGCCCTGGTGACAGTTCCTGGGTGTGATAAGAACATGCCGGGATGCCTGATCGGCATGGGACGCGTAAATCGGCCATCCCTGATGTTGTATGGAGGTACGATCAGGCCGGGTCACGCCGGATCGCAGGTGGTGGATATCGTTTCTGCATTTCAGAGTTACGGTCAGTACCTGTCAAAAGCGATCACGGACGAGGAACGCCAGGAGATCGTAAACAATGCCTGTCCGGGTGCCGGCGCCTGTGGCGGGATGTATACCGCTAATACCATGGCCAGTGCGATTGAGGCGATGGGCATGTCCCTGCCATATAGTTCCTCTGCCCCGGCGACAACGGATCAGAAGCAAGACGAGTGTCTGAGTGTGGGCGCCGCTGTTAGGAATCTCTTAGAGCTCGACCTTCGCCCCCGCGACATCATGACCCGTGACGCTTTTGAAAATGCAATGGTGTTGGTGTCAGCGCTTGGCGGCTCAACTAACGCGGTACTGCATCTCATTGCGATGGCCCGAGCGGTCGATGTGCCGCTGGGCGTTAACGACTTTCAGTCGGTCAGCGACCGGATACCTTTCCTTGCGGATCTGAAGCCAAGCGGGAAATATGTGATGGAGGATCTGCACAACGTGGGTGGGGTACCCGCAGTCATGCGATATCTGCTCGGGGAAGGAATGCTGAATGGCGACTGCATGACGGTTACCGGTTACACGGTTTCGGAAAACCTTGACCAGTTGCCGGATCTCTCGAATGGCCAGCAGGTATTTCACAGCCTCGCAGATCCTATTAAGGAGTCCGGACACATCAGAATCCTGAGGGGTAACTTTGCTCCCGGCGGAGCGGTTGCCAAGATTACTGGAAAGGAAGGCCGTCAGTTCAGCGGCCCGGCCCGGGTATTCGATGGTGAGGAAGCCATGCTGCAGGCGCTAGAGGAAGGCCGGATTCAGAAAGGAGATGTCATCATTATCCGGTTTGAGGGTCCCAAGGGTGGTCCAGGGATGCCGGAAATGCTGACACCTACTTCCGCCATTATGGGGGCAGGACTTGGATCAGATGTTGCTCTAATTACAGACGGCCGTTTTTCGGGAGGCTCTCATGGGTTCATCATCGGGCACGTGGTCCCCGAAGCTCAGGAAGGGGGCCCGATTGGTCTGGTTCGCGACGGAGATATGATTCATCTTGATGCTGATGCCAATACGATTGACGTTGACCTCAGTGAAGATGAACTTAAATTGCGCCGGGATAATTGGAAGATGCCGCCTTATAAAGCAAACCGTGGCACCTTGTACAAGTATATAAAGAACGTCAAAACCGCCAGCGAAGGCTGTGTCACCGACGAATAACTGCGTGAGTCAGTTAAGACTGATCCGCAGCGCTGCGCTCGCGGCAAGTGGCGCGAGTACCAACGCGAGCACCATCATTGCGCCGAGAAAATAAAAGTGTCCGGCGGCGGGCAGTCCTGCATTGGCAGCAAGAACCCCACTGGCACCGAAGATCAATACCGGCACATAGAGCGGCAGCACCAGCAAGGTCAGGAGCAGTCCACCCCGGCGAATCCCTACGGTCAGCGCGGTGCCCACTGAGCCGATCAGACTGAGAGTCGGTGTGCCGAGTACCAAAGCGGTCAGGAGGGTTAGTTGGGTCTCGGTTGTCATACCGAGAAAGAGGCCCAGCAGTGGTGTTGCGATCAGCAATGGCAGGCCGGTAGCGCACCAGTGGACAAAGACCTTGCCGAGAACGAGGATCGTCAGGGGATGCCCGCTCAAGGCCAGCTGCTCCAGAGTACCGTCTTCAAAATCTGAGCGGAACAATGCGTCCAAACTCAGGAGTGTTGCCAGCAGGGCGCCTACCCAGATGATCCCTGGAGCGATCTCGCGTAACAGTGCTGGGTCAGAACCCACGCCGAATGGAAACACTGCAACAACAATTATAAAGAACATCACGGGATGTGCGACCTCGCTGGGGTGGCGCACCACGAGACGAACATCCCGGCGGATCAGGGCAAGTAGCGCGTGAGAAAGGCCGGGCATCGCTAGTTGTCCAGATGCACAGCACGGATGACTGTATGTTTAACGCTTAAGGGTTGGTGTGTTGTCAATATCGCCATCCCGTCCTCATTCAAGTGATCCTGAATAGCGTTTTCAATGCTTTGTACTCCTTCTGCGTCGATTGCGCCCAGAGGTTCATCGAGCACCCAAAGAGGGGCCCGGCTCAAATACAGACGGGCGATAGCAACCCTGCGCCGTTGGCCTGCGGACAGCACACGACATGGCAGATGCTGAAACATGCCCAGACCTACTTTTTCAAGCGCTTCATCGATTGAGGCTCCTGGACTGCTGGACTGGAGAGTGAGCGCAAATGCGAGGTTTTCCCGAGGCGTCAGGTCCATTTTGATCCCGTTGCTGTGCCCAACATACGTGAGATCGGCTTGGAAGTTTCCTGGGTCTTTGCGAATGGGTGTACTGTTCCAGAAGACTTCACCACCCTCGGGGAGGGTGAGTCCACAGAGAATGCGTAAAAGTGCCGTTTTGCCGACTCCATTACTTCCATGAATCTGGCAGACCTCACCGGGCTGGACCTGCAGGCACAGATCTTCAAAAAGAAGGCGGTCACCTTTTATACAGGTGATCGAATGCGCTTTTAGCATTAGACGACTATTCCGTAATAGAAAGCTTCGCTTTACAAACTGGATTATGCGGGCAAACGAGCCTAAATGCCCCGGCCCGGATCAGAATTGGTAGCGGCCCAGCACCTATACTTGAGGCGCTTCGAGTCCTTGGGGGGGGTCGGTGCAGACTCGGAGCATGACTTTCCGGGTGACGCATCCGGACTATTTTCTGGTTCAGACAGACGCGATGATCTCATCTGAACAGACTATCATGTAAAGGCAAACATACCGCTAGAATTCGGCGGGACAGGCAATGCATCTTTAGTAAATGAAAAATTCTGGTCAGAAAAGGACTCGGGCCAAAGGCGCGGGTAAGGGGCGCGCGGTAGACCCAGGAGCACAGGCCGAGGTCGGCGCGGTCATCGCCGGGATCGAGCTGCAACGGGATCATCTCATTGAATGTTTGCACCGGATTCAGGATGCGTACAAACATCTTTCTGCGCGCCACCTCACCGCGCTCGCAGACCTGCTGCGCCTCGCACCGGCTGAGGTGTATGAGGTTGCAACGTTTTATCATCATTTTGATGTGGTTCGAGAGGGTGAGGATGCGCCGCCAGCCTTGACCGTCCGGGTTTGTGATTCTGTCAGTTGCTCATTGTTTGGAGCTGAGCCTCTCATCAGTGATCTCGAGTCACAGTGTGGTGCGGGTGTCCGCATCCAACGTGTGCCCTGCGTTGGGCGCTGCGACGCCGCACCGGTGGCGGTCGTCGGGCGGAACCCGATCGGTCACGCCGATGCGGCCACTGTCTTGACTTGCGTCGAGCAGCGTCAGGACGGCCCGGAGATTCCGACAGATTGGGTGCGGTACGACGCCTATTGTGCCGATGAGGGTTATGTGCTGGCAAAGCGCTGTCTGGAGGATCCAACGCTTGCAGAATCGATTATCGATACTCTTGATTCAGCAGGCCTTCGGGGTCTTGGGGGCGCCGGTTTTCCAGCCGGACGCAAATGGCGAATTCTCAAGGATCAACCGGCTCCCCGATTGATGGCGGTTAATATCGATGAGGGTGAGCCGGGCACCTTTAAGGATCGCTACTATCTGGAGCGTGATCCCCATCGTTTCTTGGAAGGCGTATTGATTGCTACGCAGATAGTGGGGATTCAACGCTGCTACCTTTACGTTCGGGATGAATATCCGGGTGTGATTGAGATCCTGAACACCGCTATCGAAGAACTGAAAGCGGGATATGGAGAATCTTTGCCGGAATTGATTGTTCGCCGGGGCGCGGGTGCCTATATCTGCGGAGAAGAGTCCGCTATGATCGAGTCTATCGAAGGTAAGCGTGGGCTTCCGAGATTGCGTCCGCCCTATGTTGCCGAGGTGGGTCTATTCGGCCGACCGACGCTGGAGCACAACTGCGAGACCCTCTACTGGGTAAGAGACATTGTCGACAACGGAGCTGACTGGTTCGCTGATCGGGGCCGACGGGGCAGAAAAGGCCTGCGCTCATTCTCCGTGAGTGGTCGGGTAAAGAAACCCGGTGTACACCTTGCGCCGGCAGGGATAAGCCTTCGCGAACTGGTTGATGAATACTGTGGCGGCATGTTGGAGGGTCATTCGCTTTATGCCTATTTTCCCGGAGGCGCGTCCGGCGGCATTTTGCCTGCGGCACTTGCCGATGAGCCGCTCGATTTCGATACGCTACAGCCCCATGGCTGTTTCATCGGCTCTGCCGCAGTGATGGTGTTGTCTGACCAGGATCAGGTGCGTGATGCCGCATTAAATACCCTGAAGTTCTTTGCGCATGAATCATGCGGACAATGTACGCCATGTCGTGTGGGGTGTGATCGAGCTACGGAACTTATGCAGCAGCCAGTTTGGGACCAGATCTTGCTGGAAGAGTTGGCGACGGTGATGGAGGACGCCTCCATTTGCGGCCTAGGACAGGCCGCACCCAACCCGATTCGCTGTACGATTAAATATTTCTCGCACGAGGTTGAAAGTCAGTGACGACGACTACCGACACTTCTCAACAGGTCTGTTTTACGCTAAACGATCAACCGGTTACGGCAGCGTCCGGTGAGACGATTTTGCAGGCAGCAAGACGTAATGGGGTCGATATTCCCCACCTGTGTTACGCCGACGGTCTTGAGACAGCTGGTAATTGCCGGGCTTGCGTGGTTGAGATCGAAGGGGAACGGGTACTCGCGCCTTCGTGTTGCCGCTCTCCTACAGAAGGGATGAAAGTCTCCAGTGATAACGTACGTGCCCGCCAATCCCAGTCGCTGGTTTTGGAATTACTGCGGGGTGAGGTTGGGGATGTCAGTCATACGCATGAATCAGAGCTTGATCACTGGTGCAATCACTATGAATTGAAGCAAAGCCGTTTTGGCGGACGCATTCAGCCGGTTGAGGATGTTTCGCACCCGGCTATTGCAGTCAACCTGGAAAGCTGTATTCAGTGCACCCGGTGTGTCCGGGCCTGCCGAGAAGAGCAGAACAACGACGTCATCGGTCTTGCGTTTCGCGGCGCGCATGCGCAGATCGTATTTGATCTTGGCGACGACATGGGCGCAAGTTCTTGCGTGGGCTGCGGTGAATGCGTTCAGGCCTGCCCGACTGGCGCTCTGATGCCCGCGGGTAAAGCTGGCCTTGAGGAGATCGACAAAACAGTCGATTCGGTCTGTCCGTATTGCGGTGTGGGTTGCCTGTTGACCTATCACGTCAAAGGGAACCAGATTCAATACGTAACGGGACGCAACGGGCCTGCCAATAAGGGTAGGCTTTGCGTCAAAGGGCGATATGGTTTCGATTATGTCGGCCATCCGGATCGACTCACTCAGCCGATGATTCGCAGGGAAGGCGTGCCAAAAGGGTTGAATGAATTTTTTGATCCTGCTGACCCTTCCAAGATGTTCCGACCGGCCACGTGGGAAGAAGCGCTCGATCATGCGGCCGACGGCCTTAACTCCGTGAAGCAAAAACTTGGCTCAAGGGGTCTGGCAGGATTTGGATCTGCCAAGGGCAGCAACGAAGAGGCATATCTTTTCCAGAAGCTCGTCCGAACCGGGTTCGGCACAAACAATGTTGATCACTGTACGAGACTTTGTCACGCCTCGTCGGTTGCGGCTCTGCTTGAGGGTATCGGATCAGGGGCTGTATCCAACCAGGTCGAGGATGCTGCGCACGCTGAAGTTATTGTAGTGATTGGGGCGAATCCGACAGGTAATCATCCTGTCGCAGCGACGTTTATAAAAAATGCTGCACGTAGGGGTGCCACACTCATCGTGATGGACCCCCGTCGTACTGAGCTCGCACGCCATGCCGCACATTTCCTTCAGTTTAAAGCGGATACCGATGTCGCTTTGCTGAACGCAATGATCCACACCATCATCGATGAAGGCCTGGTCAACGAGGAATTCATTAACTCAAGAACCAGCAACTTCGAAGAGTTGTGTGCGCGGGTAAAGGACTTCAGTCCGGAGGAGATGGCGCCAATCTGCGGTATTAAGGCCGATGTGATTCGAGCCTGCGCCCGGGTATATGCAACATCGAAGGCGTCAATCATCTTTTGGGGAATGGGCATCTCGCAGCATGTTCATGGGACGGATAACGC
>DPVA01000231.1:13973-14271 GCA_003529705.1 Gammaproteobacteria bacterium
GCATGTTCATGGGACGGATAACGCCCGCTGCCTAATTGCACTTTCCTTGATGACCGGTCAAATCGGCCGGCCGGGAACCGGTCTCCATCCGCTGCGGGGTCAGAACAACGTTCAGGGCGCATCCGACGCAGGTCTTATTCCGATGATGTTTCCGGACTATCGCCGGGTTGATGACGCTGAAGCCTCAGAGTTCTTTTCCAACTACTGGGCCACTGAATTGGATCCAAATCCGGGTTTGACGGTTGTTGAAATTATGGACAAAGCTTACGAGGGGGAGATCCGCGGCATGTACATCATG
>DPVA01000065.1 GCA_003529705.1 Gammaproteobacteria bacterium
TGTGTTCGTCGGCCCAACGGCGGTCGCCGTCCATAATCACGGCAATGTGCCGGGGTAGATTCCCCGCGTCCTTGAGGCGCTGCTGAATCCGGGCATCTTCCTCCGGATCGAGGGGTTTTACCGGTTGGTACTCTTCAGGCGAAATTTCTAGCGGCAGTGTTTGCGAACTCATAGTAGGTCGCGTAGGCAAAAGTGCTGGTTGTAGAATTCGCGTTAGCGGATGAAAAAGTAGTTAGGCGCTATAAAAACCTATTTCGGCACCCTTCAGCAATCAGTCGTGATCGCTAAGCAATCTAGGGGCTGTGTACAAATTCGTCAAGCAAAGTGAAGACCCTTTCACCTTGTGGCAGAAGCCCTTGACACTAATCGTCTCGTCCTGTATTATGCGGTTTATGACTAATGATTTAGTACGCACACAAAAAGAACGACTGAGAAAGCAGGTCATAGCGGTTCGCGAAGGGCTGGGCCTGGATCGGGTGGAGATCGACGGGCAGGCGATCATGGAGCGCGTGCTGGGGTTGGAGCAGTACCGCCGAGCCGAACTGATTCACACGTACATATCCAGCAAGGAAAACGAGGTTGATACCCGTGAGTTGATCCACATCAGCCTGGAGCAGGGTAAACGGGTGGCGGTGCCCGTCGTGGAGCAGGGTAAAAAGACCATGACTCATGCGGAGATCGAGAGTTTGGACGAATTGGTCGACGGGCCGTTGGGATTGGCGCAGCCCGATCCCACCAGAGTGGACTGGTTGGCTGCAGAAGCGGTGATAGATCTGGTGCTGGTTCCGGGTATCGCTTTTGATCCTTGCGGTCATCGGATCGGTTTTGGCGGCGGCTTCTACGACCGTTTTTTGACGGAAGTGCAAAGTGTCAAAGTGGGGCTTTGCTACGACGCGTTGATTATGGATGATATTCCCAATGAGGACCACGATGTCCCGATGGATATCGTGGTGACCGAAACCGTGACTTATCAAGGAGCCAGATCGTGATTTACGAATTGCGCATCTATCGTTTTCACAAAGGCAAAAATAACAAGAAGAAGTTCCTCGACGGCTTTGCTAAAGCGCGCCGCTTTATGAAGAAATATGGGGTGACCTTTGTCGCAGCCTGGGAAAACCCCGATCGCGACGACGAATTCATCTGGATCCGCTCCTTTCCCAACACCAAGGCCCGGGACAAGGCGATTGACGCCTATTACGGAAGCCCGGAATGGGGGAGGATCGTCGATGATATTCGGCCGTTGATTCGGCGGCGGGAAGTGCGGGTGATGAAGTCGCTGCCTTATTCGACGCTGCAGTGAATGCAGTGATGCAACGCGTATGGGCTCTGGATTGGCTGGCCATTTGTGGGAGCCTAGTGTGTGGAATTGGGGCTGCGGTTGCGGATGAATCCTATACTGTCTATCGGGCTGGTGTGCCGATGGCGATCGATGGGCGTCTCGATGAGACGGCGTGGTTGGCGGCACCGGACTTGGGGGGATTCGTCTTTCCCTGGTGGGAGGCGGGCGAGCGGGAGCAGACCGTGGCTAAATTGCTCTGGGACAATGAGCATTTATACGCCGCTTTCCTTTGCGAGGATGCCCATATATGGGCCGAACACACACAGCGCGACAGCGCCGTCTTTCGCGACGACTGCGTCGAAATTTTTACTGCTCCCAATCTCGAACGGCCAGATGCCTATTTCAATATTGAGATGAATGTCCTGGGGATCGCTCTCGACCAGTGGCATCCAGGGGGACCGGGAAAACCGGTGCCAGGAGAGTGGAACGGCGAGGGGTTCCGCATTGCCACCTCAATCAATGGCACGCTCAACGACGAGGAGGATACGGATCAGTACTGGATTTTGGAAGCGGCGATTCCATTGGCCAATTTCGCCGTGGCGGGGGTGCGGATCCCGCCGCAGCCCGGTGATATTTGGCACCTCAATCTCAATCGTTGCGGGGGGCGTACCAACGAGCAGTTCAGCCAGTGGCGCGCGAGTCGGACTGCGCATCCGAATTTTCATCGGCCGGGTGATTTCGGTCGGGTGGGATTTTCGTCGTCGTCCAGTCCGTTCAGGTAGGAATCTCTAGATAATCGATGTTGAAAATCGGTCCGATAAACGTAGATCCCGGTATTCTCCTGGCCCCGATGGAGGATGTATCGGAATTGCCCTTTCGCCTGATTTGCAAGGAATTGGGCGCTGATATCGTCTACACCGAGTTCGTCAATGCCGAGGGGCTCTTGCGCGAAGATCCTCAGGGCCCTCGTCGATCTTTTCGCAAACTGAACTTTCTGGAAAAAGAGCGTCCGATGGGGATTCAACTCTACGGGGCTGCTTCGCTGTCGATGGAAAAGGCCACTGAGATTGCCAGTGCGCAGAATCCCGATCTCATCGATATAAACTGCGGTTGCTGGGTGAGTAATGTGGCGTTGCGCGGGGCCGGGGCCGGGCTCCTGCGCGATTTGCCGCAGATGAAAGAGATCGTCTCTCGCGTCGTCGGTGCGACGCACTTGCCGGTGACGGTAAAAACGAGGTTGGGTTGGGATCAGGATAGCATCCGCATCGTCGAGGTGGCCAAAATG
>DPVA01000044.1:0-245 GCA_003529705.1 Gammaproteobacteria bacterium
GCGTAAAAGGCATTTTTGGTTTTTCCCATATATTTGTCTCTTCGATTGCGAAATACAGGACGTAGGCCGTCCTTCGGACATAACCAGCAGCACGAGGCAGCCTGTAGCGACCCGGGCTCGATATTCTAGCGTCGGCATCTGGCACCAACCTAGGGGTCACCCTGGTGCCAGCCCCGAGGGGGGCTTATCTGACCCCGATCCATTGACACCTGCAAAAAGGTCACTATAGTGTACGCCCCCATTTT
>DPVA01000044.1:555-1620 GCA_003529705.1 Gammaproteobacteria bacterium
CACTATAGTGTACGCCCCCATTTTTGGCCCTTCGTAGCGTCAAACGGACGTTGAAGGGAGATACCAAGGGGTTCACGGGTTGTCCGCAAAGGCACCCGCTACGTTTGCGGAGAGGGAAGTATGAGGATTGTTTTGCTGGGGTTTCCCGGTTCGGGAAAAGGTACCCAGGCCAAGATGATGGCCGAAAAGTACCGTGTTCCGCATATCTCCACCGGAGATATTTTGAGGGCCGCGGTAACGGATAGGACCGAAATCGGCAAGAAGGTGGCAACAGTTATGGCAGCCGGCGAGTTGGTATCGGACGACATTGTGATTGATGCTGTTACCGACCGCTTGCGGAGCGCTGAAAGCCGTCGCGGATTCGTGCTAGACGGATTTCCCCGCAGCATCCCCCAGGCGCAGGAACTCGATACCCGCCTTGGTTGGCTCGGTCGCCCCGTCCAGCTGGCGCTGCATTTTGCGCTGGACAATGATGTGGCTGTCAAACGCGTCACAGGTCGTCTGACCTGTGGCAAATGCGGCGCGATCTTTAACCGTTTCCTCTCACCGCCCGCCAAGAAAGGTGTCTGTGATCAGTGCGGGAGCAAAAAAATCGAGCACCGGCTCGATGATAATGAGAAAACCGTCCGAGCCCGGTTGGAAGCCTATGAGCGCGATACGTCACCATTGATTTCCTATTACCGCGCGCAGCACAAACTGCGCACCATCCCGGCCTCCGGCGAGATTGCTGGGATCTTTGCCGCTATCTGCGAAGTCGTTGATACCGAGATTCGACCGCTGGACAAAAAAGTTGTGGTGATGCAGGAATCACAGACCCAGTTGCGCCCGGCCGCGCAGCGCACCGGCGCGCCCAAGCCCATGGGCGGAGAGCCCGATAAAGCCTCTGTTAAGAAAGCTGCAGACAAGAACAAAGACGCCAAGAAAGCCTCGGGAAAAAAGGCTGCTGCCAAGGCCCAGAAAGTAGCGAAGAAAACCGTTACGAAGAAGGCCGTTACTAAAAAGGTCGCAAAGAAAGGGGCTTCAAAAAAAGTATCTTCGCAAAAGAAAGTCACCAAGAAAGTCACC
>DPVA01000044.1:2027-20942 GCA_003529705.1 Gammaproteobacteria bacterium
TCACCAAGAAAGTCACCAAGAAAGCCACTAAGAAAGGGGCTTCAAAAAAAGCCCGCGGCCAGCGTTGATACAGGCCAGGTAGCCCAATGGGTATTTATCCTCTCTCCCGGATGCGGCGTCTGCGAAAAGATGCTTTCAGCCGCGCGCTGGTGCGGGAGAGTACACTCAGCGTTGATGATCTGATTCAGCCGGTCTTTGTCTGCGAGGGGTCGGCGGTCCGCGAAGCCATTCCTTCCATGCCAGGCGTGGAAAGAGTTAGTCTGGATCTTCTGCTGGAGCAGGCCAAAAGACTCAATACCTTGGGTGTCCGTGCCCTAGCGCTGTTCCCGGTTGTGGATTCCAGTGGCAAGACGCCCGATGCCAAAGAGGCGTTCAACCCCGATGGACTCGTTCCAAGAGTAGTGGGCACGCTTCGCGAGGCAGTGCCTGACCTTGGCATCATTACTGATGTTGCCTTGGACCCATATACCAGTCACGGACAGGACGGCCTGCTTGATGACGCAGGTTATGTGACCAATGACGCTACCGTGGACACGCTGGTCCAACAGGCTTTATGTCACGCACGCGCTGGCGCCCAAGTGGTAGCCCCATCAGACATGATGGATGGGCGGATCAGCGCCATCCGCGAGGCGCTGGAGGCCGAAGGTATGGTTAATACCCGAATCCTGTCGTATTCCGCGAAATATGCGTCTTCTTTTTACGGCCCGTTCCGGGATGCAGTGGGTTCCGCTGGGAATCTCGGCGGGGGAAACAAGTATACCTACCAGATGGATCCCGGGAACAGTGATGAGGCATTGCGGGAGATCGAACTCGATCTTGCCGAAGGTGCGGATATGGTGATGGTCAAACCGGGAATGCCATATCTCGATATCGTGCTTCGGGTTAAGCAAGAGTTTGGTGTGCCGACCTTTGTTTATCAGGTCAGCGGGGAGTACGCGATGCTGTGTGCCGCTGCTAATAACGGCTGGCTGGACCGAGACGCAGTGGTGATGGAAGCATTGCTTGCATTCAAGCGCGCCGGCGCCGATGCGATCTTGACTTACTTCGCTGAGGAAGTTGCCACCGCGCTGAACGAGGATTAACTTTTATGGGCGTCTTCGCCCGTGGATTTTTCTCTGGCCTGCCCATTAACAATCAACCTATTGGTCCATCATGACAGCCAAACCCCGCCCCACTAAGATTGTGCTGCACCAGCAATCCCGGACGCTGGAAGTGGTATTCGATGACGACCAAATTTTCAACCTTTCCTGTGAATATCTCAGGGTTTTTTCCCCTTCTGCCGAAGTCCGGGGTCACGGTCCAGGGCAAGAGGTGCTTCAGACTGGCAAAGAGAATGTCAATATTTCAGCGGTAGAGTCGGTCGGCGCTTACGCTGTAAAACTCGTCTTCGATGACGGGCACGATTCGGGTATCTATTCCTGGGAAACACTCTATGAACTTGGGTCCCAGCAGGAAACCTACTGGCAGGCCTATTTGGAAGAACTGGAAAAGGCGGGTTACGAACGTCAACCGAGAGCATGATTAACTCCACTGACCACAGTGAAACAGCGGTGCGATGAACGAGGTGCCGACCCATTTTGGTTTCAGTGAGGTAGCGTCAGCGCAGAAGGCGGTTAAGGTCGGTGAGGTCTTCACCTCAGTCTCAGATCGTTACGATTTAATGAACGATCTGATGTCTCTGGGTGGTCACCGACTATGGAAAGATTTTGCCGTGGCTCGAAGCGGCGTGTGTTCGGGGCATCATGTTCTTGATGTTGCCGCCGGTAGCGGCGATATGACAACACGGTTCGCAAAGCGGGTGGGGGCATCAGGGCGGGTCGTAATGACTGATATCAATCCGAGCATGCTGGAGTGTGGTCGCGCACGGTTGCTCGATCGAGGTATCGGTCCCAACATCGATTTACTGCTCGCCGACGCCGAAGCGCTGCCTTTCGCACCGCACCGGTTTGATTGTGTCAGCATTGCTTTTGGTCTTCGCAACGTGACTCGGATTCCCAAGGCCCTGGCGTCCATGACGCGTATGCTGAAGCCAGGCGGACGTGTGCTGATCCTCGAGTTTTCGCATCCGGTATCAGACTTTTTGTCCCGCGCCTACGATCTTTTCTCCTTCTCGGTAATTCCGCCGCTGGGCCGGGTGGTCACAGGTGATGAACCCAGTTACCGCTACCTGGTAGAGTCCATTAGACGCCATCCCAACCAGGATGCCCTGAGTGAGATGATGGCGGCCGCGGGTCTTGAAGATGTGGCGTACCACAACCTCAGTGGTGGCATCGTTGCCGTGCATACGGGCTTTCGTTACTGAGCACTAACCCGTGAATGCCATCACCTCTCGTTTTGAAGCGATCTTGAACCGTGTCATCCGCGACTCGGGCGCCGAACCGCAATTGCGCAATCTCGAGGGTCGGATGGTCGCCGTATCGATTCGGGGTATGAACATGACCGGGTACGCTACGGTCGTGAGCGGTACTATTCGCATCATCGACAAGCCCGACTCTGCGCCAGATGTCACGGTCTTGGGGACGCCGGGTGGTCTCATCGAGTTTTGTCGGTCGGGTGCGGATCCGGAACTTTTTCGGGATGGTTCAGTGCGCATCGAAGGCGATGCCCAATCGATGCTTGATATCAAAGCCTTGTTCTCGACGCTCGACTTCGATGTGGAGGAAGCGCTCGCGCAGATACTGGGTGACACGTTGGCTCGCAGGGCCGCGAACGGTGTGCGGACCCTGAACCGCTGGTCAGAGGGCGTGGTGGATTCGGGCGCTGCGGGAATTGCCGAAACGCTGGTTGAGGAGACCCGTCTGCTTGCAAGCAGACTCCGCGCAGAGCGTTTTATCGATAATGTGGAAATGTTGCGTGACGATATGGCACGCCTTCAGCAGCGGATCGAGCGGTTGCAGACCGCTGTCAAACCTGGATAGACCCCTATGGGCCGAAGCAGTTCCTGGCGTTTGCTGCGCATTGTCCACGTTCTGGTGCGGCACGGGCTGGATGAGTTCGTTTTTCGCCTGCAGCTCTTACGCCCGTATCGGTTTGTCCTTTGGTTCCTACCCGGCTTCTGGTTCTGTGACCGGTCTACCGAGCGGGGCCAGCGTCTGCGCGAAGCGCTTGAGGAACTCGGGCCGGTCTTCATCAAGTTTGGTCAGGCTCTGTCGACCCGTCCCGACCTGATACCCCCCGACATCGCCGCGCAGCTTACGCGGCTCCAGGATGATGTACCACCGTTTCCCGGGGCGTCTGCGCGGGCGGTGATCGAACAGTCTCTGGATGCACCTCTGACAGAACACTTCGCCACTTTTGATCTCGAACCGCTGGCTTCGGCGTCCGTCGCACAGGTTCATGCGGCGACTCTGAAAGACGGCACCGAAGTCGTCGTAAAGGTACTACGACCCGGGATTGAGGCAGTGATCGGGCAGGATCTGGGATTGCTCTACCAATTGGCCCGGCTGGCAGATCGGCACTGGCCAGATTCCAGACGCCTACGGCCGCTCGAGGTGGTCGCTGATTACGACAAAACCATCCATGATGAATTGGACATGATGCGCGAAGGGGCTAACGCCAGTCAGTTGCGCAGTAATTTCCCGGGTTCCGAAATAATTTATGTGCCCCAGGTTTACTGGGAGCACTGCCGGCGCGAAGTGCTGGTTATGGAACGTATTGACGGTATCCCGATTCGTGACGTTGGTGCGATCAAGAAGGCGGGAGTTGATCTCCGCAAACTTGCCCACAATGGCGTCGAGATCTTCTTTACGCAGGCCTTTCGTGACGGCTTTTTTCATGCCGATATGCATCCCGGCAATATCTTTGTAAGCGAAGCGGGGCAGTACCGGGCGGTAGATTTCGGAATCATGGGTACTCTAGGTGAGAAAGACAAGCAGTATCTGGCTGAGAACCTACTGGCCTTTTTCAATCGGGACTACCGAGCGGTAGCTATGGCTCACCTGCGGGCGGGCTGGGTACCCGCATCCACCCGGGTGGATGAATTCGAAGCTGCAGTACGGACGGTCTGCGAGCCAATATTTGCCCGGCCAATCAGTGAGATCTCCTTTGGTCATCTGGTGGTCCGGCTGTTCCAGGTGGCGCGGCGTTTTGATATGCCGGTTCAGCCCCAGTTGGTCCTGCTGCAGAAAACGCTTCTCAACATCGAGGGCCTGGGTAGGCAGTTGTACCCACAACTTGATCTGTGGGAGACCGCCAAGCCATATCTGGAGCGGTGGATGAATGAACAGATTGGACCCAAAGCCTTTGTCAGAACGCTACGCCGCGAGTTACCGGCGGTTCTGCCTTTGTTGCCCGAGTTACCAGGACTGATGCACGAGTTGCTGCGCCGTCAGCGTGACGGCGAACTCTACATTCACACCGGCAACGACGCGGAAAGAAAGTCTTTGGAGCGTGCACTCAATGCCAGCGCCCGCCAGCGCAATGGCCTGGCAACAGGGGCGGCGCTGCTGCTCGGAGCTATCGCCGTTATGTTGCTTTCCCGATCTTGGGAGCTTGGTGTAATTGCGGATTTTCTGGGCACGGGGCTTGCCGTGAGCGGCGGAATTGTCGTTGCCGTGTCACTATGGCGCCCGCGAGCCCCGCGCTGATGGAGTAGGGTCTACTGGACCTAAAAGCAGCTAGATCAGGATCGGTGATCGCTAAATTCCAAGCTTTTTACTTGGTTTTCACGGCTAAATACCTATAATTGCGCTTGGTAATTATTGGAATGTCCAAGAGCAGCGTTATTAAGGCAGGTGTGAGCCCATTCTCAGATCGTTGTAGCTACTGATCGAGGAATTAAAGATGCCGCAAAGCAGCGATCGAAGCACCGACCCGGCGACTATTCTGGGTGGAGGCGCTTATTCGCTTCTCGCAGATTTTATCCGACGTAAAAAAGGATCGCGCAACGCCAAAACGCAAAGAAGTCGGGATGCTCCCTGTTTTGGGATTACCAACGAATCCTGGGTGCGCCTTCGCTGGTCATGGCGATGGGTAAAGCGTGGGGTTAGGGGTTGGTCGATGAATGCGGTTGTCCAGTGGTTTGGCAGGCGCACGAGGCAGGATCAAAACCCCAAAGACAAATGGAGCGTTGGTGTGGCTAACTGGTGGGTCACGCATCAACCGTAAGTGATTGAGCAATTGTAGATTTAAGGAGTCAACTAAAGATGAGGTTAACGACGAAGGGTCGATATGCAGTAACTGCCATGCTGGACCTTGCCCTACAGGAGGGTAAGCGGCCCGTCACATTACAGGATATTGCGGTAAATCAAGAGATTTCACTTTCCTATTTGGAACAATTGTTTGCCAAGTTACGAAAGTCCGGGTTGGTTCAGGGTACGCGAGGTCCTGGTGGGGGTTACCGGCTGGCCCGAAAGATGGACGCAATTTCGATTGCTGAGGTGATTGCCGCGGTGGATGAAAAAGCTGATATGACGCGTTGTGGTGGTAACTCGGACTGTCTTGATGGCGAGAAATGTCTCACGCACGAATTATGGATGGAGCTCAGCGACAAGATTTTCGAGTTTTTGAACGGCATCACGCTGGGCGAACTGGTGCGCCGTCCGGAGGTAATTGCTGTGGCCGAACGACAGGAAGCAGTTCGCGAGGGTCTGCGTACTGGACGCCTGAAAACTGTGGTTGTAGAAGCTGATGCCGTTATCGGTAACCTTAAATAGGCACACCCGCTGCCAATTTTTAAAACTGAGGTAATCAATTGAATACCGCTATTAAAGAACTCGGCGAACTGGTTGGGCGCGAATATAAGGAAGGGTTCGTCACCGACATCGAAGCGGAAACGCTGCCGCCCGGCCTCGATGAAAGCGTGATCCGCTTTTTGTCCGGGAAAAAATCGGAACCAGACTTTGTTCTGCAGTGGCGGCTGGAGGCGTTTCATCGCTGGCAGGCCATGGAGTGTCCTGAATGGGCACACGTTCATTACGACCCCATCGATTTTCAGGCGATAAGTTATTACTCAGCTCCAAAGCGTGATGAGGACAGGCCGAGAAGTCTGGACGAAGTGGATCCGAAGCTACTGGAAACCTACAACAAACTCGGAATTCCGCTGGAAGAGCAAAAAGCGCTTGCTGGCGTCGCGGTCGATGCGGTCTTCGACAGTGTGTCCGTGGCGACGACGTTCAAGGACAAACTGGCCGAAGTTGGTGTGATTTTTTGCCCGCTTTCCGAGGCGATGGTAAATCATCCGGAGCTCGTCCAGGAATATCTGGGTTCGGTGGTGCCACCGAGTGATAACTTCTATGCGGCACTAAATTCGGCAGTGTTTACCGAAGGATCATTTGTCTACGTGCCCAAGGGGGTACGTTGCCCGATGGAACTGTCGACCTATTTTCGGATCAATGCGTTGAATACCGGGCAGTTCGAGCGAACTCTCATCATCGCTGATGAGGGCAGTTATGTGAGTTATCTCGAGGGGTGTACCGCACCGATGCGCGACGAAAACCAGCTGCACGCAGCCGTAGTGGAACTCGTTGCGATGAAGGATGCCGAGATCAAGTATTCCACCGTGCAGAATTGGTACCCCGGTGACGAGGAGGGTCGGGGCGGCATCTACAACTTCGTGACTAAGCGTGGCGCCTGTCGGGGTGACAACGCCAAGATTTCATGGACCCAAGTTGAGACTGGTTCGGCAATTACCTGGAAGTATCCAAGCGTGTTACTCGAGGGTAATCATTCGACCGGAGAGTTTTATTCGGTAGCGCTGACGAATAATTGCCAGCAGGCGGATACCGGGACGAAGATGGTCCATATCGGAGAGCATACCTCTAGCACGATCATTTCTAAGGGCATTTCGGCCGGCCGCGGGCAGAATGCTTACCGGGGTCTGGTCAAGGTCTTAAAGGGTGCCAAGGAGGCGCGCAACTATTCACAGTGTGATTCTCTTTTGATGGGTGATCGGTGTGGAGCACATACTTTCCCGTATCTCGAGGTGAAGAATCCTACGGCTACCATTGAGCACGAAGCGACCACCTCCAAGATTGGCGAAGATCAGATGTTCTACTGTCGCCAGCGCGGACTCTCCGAGGAAGACGCGGTATCGATGATCGTGAACGGGTTCTGCAAAGAAGTCTTTCGTGAGCTGCCAATGGAGTTCGCGGTCGAGGCACAGAAACTGTTGGGCATCAGTCTTGAAGGTGCGGTGGGGTGATTTGCTGGGCGGAACTGACCGCCCGACTGGATTAGATTTGAAATACGGAATTACTAAAACAAAATGCTGGACATAAAAAATCTTAAAGTGACGGTGGACGGAAAGGCCATTCTGAATGGTCTGAACCTGAATGTAGGTCCGGGAGAAGTGCATGCCATTATGGGGCCGAACGGTTCGGGCAAGAGCACACTGGCCAATGTCATTGCGGGGCGTGATGGCTATGAGGTTACCAATGGGTCTGTTACCTTCATGGGAAATGACCTGTTGTCGATGGCGCCAGAGGATCGTGCGCGCGAAGGGGTGTTCCTGGCGTTCCAATACCCGGTGGAGATTCCGGGAGTCGCAAACATTGCCCTGCTGAAGGAAGGGCTGAATGCCGCACGACGCCATCGCGGCGAGACAGAGTTGGACGCGCTTGATTTTCTGAAACTGGTTCGCGAAAAGCTCAAGTTGGTCGAGATGAAAGAGGAATTCCTCTACCGTTCTGTCAATGAGGGCTTCTCAGGAGGAGAAAAAAAGCGCAACGAAATATTCCAGATGGCGATGCTGGAGCCTAGTCTTGCGGTACTCGATGAAACGGATTCCGGCCTCGATATCGATGCTCTGAAAACCGTCGCAGGCGGCGTCAATGCATTGCGATCAGAAGATCGCTCCATCATTCTCGTGACGCATTATCAGCGTCTGCTTGATTACATCGTTCCTGATAGGGTGCACGTTCTTGCGGGGGGTAGAATCTTACGTTCCGGTGACAAGCAGTTGGCATTGGACCTCGAAGAGCGCGGTTACGGCTGGATCGATACCGTTGCCGCATGAGTGCTATGGAAAGCCATGCAGTGCCCTATGTTGAAGCGCAACAGGCACATGCCAGTGAATTGCCGGCAGCTGGCGTAGCAGCGCTGGATCGCAGCCGTTTGGAAGCGCTGGAGATCCTCGGTGAGCGCGGTTTGCCGTCCCAGCACGATGAGGACTGGAAGTACACCTCCATCAAGCCCATAACTCGATCCCGGTTTAGCCCGGCAGTATCGGGAGTTGATTGTTCAGAGCACTTTATTGCCGCATCGGCGATCGATAATCTGGATGCCTGGCAGCTCGTGTTCGCCGATGGATTTCACCTGCCGCACCGTTCAAAAACCGACGGCCTTCCGGAAGGTGTGCAGGTGACGGGTCTTGCCGAGGCGCTGACACAGGATCCGGCACCCATTGTCGACCGACTGGGATTTGCCATGGGGGAGATGCCACACGGGTTTTCCGCGATGAACTCGGCATTTGTGGGAGACGGCGCCCTGGTAGAGGTCGATCCGGGCGTCCAACTGGACAAGCCCATCGAACTGCTCTTTGTTTCGGGTTGCAGCGGGGAGGGTTTCCTGAGTCTGCCGCGCAATCTTGTCATCCTTGGTGACGGCAGCGAGGCCAGCATCATCGAGCGCCACATCTCTTTTGGTGCGGAGCGTTCTCTTAGCAATTCGCTCACCGAGATTATCCTCGGGAAGAGCGCGACACTGAACTATTGCTGTGCGCAGGATCAGGCCGAGCGCACCTTCCACGTGGGTGGACTGTTCTGCCGCCTAGCGCAATCTGCCAAATTTAAAGCGACCACCATTACGATGGGAAGGTCATGGGTTCGCAACGATGCTCGGATCAATCTTGATGCCGAAGGAGCTCATGCTAACCTCGACGGGGCCTACCTTGCTTTCGGACGTTGTCATGTTGATAACCATACCCACATTTCGCATAACGCTCCCGAATGCACCAGTCGTGAATGCTATAAAGGTGTGCTGGGTGACCGCGGACACGCGGTGTTCCATGGTCGGATCGTGGTGCAGCCGCACGCTCAGAAAACCGACTCGGAGCAAAGCAACCAGAACCTGTTGCTCTCTGCAGATGCGCAAATCGACACCAAACCTCAACTGGAAATCTATGCGGACGATGTGAAATGTGCCCACGGCGCGACCGTGGGACAGCTGGATGAGGCAGCTCTTTTCTATCTCGTGTCGCGTGGCGTTGATCGGGAGACAGCCCGACGTATGCTGACCCAGGCTTTCGCCGCCGAGATTCTTGAGACCGTAACGCCCTCCGCGTTGCAGAACTATCTTGCATCGCGGGTCTTGAGTCAGTTGTCTCCGGCTGTGCCGCCGGAGGCTGTTGCGTAGCGTATCCTTCAAACAGATAAATTGAATTTAACCGTCATATGAGTAGCACCGAATCCGAAACACCTGTCACTGACCCGCCTAATCCAGTCGATGCCGGTGGTGAGACCGAGACCTCTCTCGCCGCCGATCATCCGCCCTCTGTCCGGCTTGCCTCGGTTGCTGCCGATGGGACCCTGCTTGAGCGAGTGGTCGCCGGGGTACGTGAAATCTATGATCCTGAAATTCCACTCAATATTTATGACCTCGGTCTGATCTATCGGATTGAGATCGCTGAAGAAGGCGATGTAGCAATCGACATGACGCTGACTTCACCTATGTGCCCCGTGGCAGAGTCATTGCCTGGGGAGGTGGAACTGGCAGCGCGCGCGGTCGATGGGGTGTCAGATGTTGTGATCGAGTTGGTCTGGGATCCGCCCTGGGGTCCCGAGGTTATGAGCGAAGCTGCGCGGCTTGAACTCGGAATTTTCTGATGAGCGATTGGGTTCGGGTAGCATGTGCCGATGAGGTACAGGCGGGAACGCCTTTTGCCACCACTCTAGATGACGACGCACTTTTGTTGGCGCGGCTCGGCGACGACATCGTCGCGCTGGAAGATCTGTGTACCCACGACGGCAGCGAGATTTCAGGCGGCTGTATTGTTGATGGTGCTATCGAATGCCCGCGGCACGGCGCCCGATTTTGCCTCCGGACCGGAGAGGTGCTTTCTCCTCCCGCCTACGAGGGCCTGCACGTATTCCCGGTTCGGATTGAAGACGGCGCTGTTTGGGTCAGGGACGACCGTTGGGACTGAGTTTTGCTTTATTGCGCGGGAGTTATCAGGAAGGTCGACTCCGCCGGTAACGCTCGGTCAGCCATAAAAACGGACCCAATATTGCTAGTTCGATAGCCACGGTCCTGAGGTTGTGTATGGAAAAAATGTCATGGATTACATCGCCAATGCCCACACTTTGAGCGCCGTGACTGAAATTGCTGAACAGCGTTACCGGCGCGATATAGTAACTATCATCAAATGGCCACAAGAGCGGTACGCCATACGGGGCGCCTAAGTCCGCCGCCAGGGTGTCAGCCAGTACATGACCCAGATATATCGAAAAGATCACAAACACTTGAGCCTTCGACAAGTTCCGGAAGATCAGCGCGAGCAGTACCGTGAAAACACCGGCGGCCGCAATCGAGTGGGTTGGACCATGATGGAAGCGGTTCGGATCGCCGATCAATATTCCGGGCAGAAAGTCGAGATCGGGTGCGATGGCGGCGAAGACGACCAGCACCGCCCACCGTCGCGTAAACACCTCGCGGGGTTTTGGGACTCCGGATATCGCCAAGGCGAACAAGACATGTCCAACCGGACTTGGCATGGGAGTGCATCCTGTTGATAGAAGACGTGAAGGAAAAGGCCGAGGAGCCCAGTCCCTCAACGCGTGAAGATTACGCTTTGCACGTGCGTTTGTTTACGCGCTGGAGCGATTATGACATGCTCGGGCATGTCAATAATGTGGAGTACTACCGCTACTTCGAGACGGCGATCCTGACCCTCTTGCGTGAGACGGGGCTTGACTGGCAACTCGACCCCATTATTCCGCTTGCCGCCGAGAATGGGTGTTCCTTTCTCAGGCCGGTGGCGGTGTCCGGCCATGTAGACATCGGCGTGCGGATAGGACACCTCGGGAACAGCAGCGTGCGTTATGAAACTGCGGTCTTCTTACCTGATGACGATACGCCGAGCGCTACCGGATTTTTTGTCCACGTGTTTATTGATCGTGCCGCCGGCCGGCCTGTGCCGATGCCGCAGGCAGTCCGGATGCACTTTGAACAACAGCGTGAAACCCTTGCCAAAGGGAAAATTCGGCTTGTGGATGAGGCGCGGCTTCTTCCCACAAGACCGCCAGTCGGTGGTTAAATTGGTCGTGCGTCCCTGAGACGGCCGCCCAAACCTTTCCTCAAAGTAACTATGACGCGCAAACTCTACATAAAGACTTTCGGCTGTCAGATGAATGAATATGACTCGAGTCGTATTGCTGACCTTATGGCTACCTCACACAACATGGTGCTAACGGATCACGCCGAACAGGCCGACATGTTGCTGTTGAATACCTGTTCGGTCCGCGAGAAGGCCCAGGAAAAAGTATTCTCTCAGCTGGGCCGGTGGCGCCACTGGAAAGAGCAGCGACCCGATCTGGTGATTGGGGTGGGCGGGTGTGTCGCGAGCCAAGAGGGCGATCTGATTTTGCGTAGAGCGCCCTATGTTGACCTCGTTTTTGGACCCCAGACCTATCATCGGCTCCCGGCTATGATCGAGGCACTACGGCGAGAGCGCCAGCCGCGCATTGACATTAGTTTTCCAGAGATTGAAAAGTTTGATGCGCTCGTGCCGCCACGCAGTGAAGGTCCGCGGGCTTATGTTTCGGTGATGGAAGGCTGCAGCAAGTACTGCACTTTCTGCGTTGTTCCCTACACGCGCGGCGAAGAGTTCAGTCGCCCTTTTGACGAAGTCATCACTGAAATTGTGGAACTTGCAGAGCAAGGTGTGCGGGAAATCACTCTGCTCGGCCAGAATGTGAATGCGTATGCCGGCGCGCGTTACGGCGGCGGCATTATCGATTTCGCTGAGTTGCTGGCGTATGCCGCCGAGGTGGAGGGTATCGACCGGCTGCGTTACACGACCTCACACCCGGTGGATTTCACCGAGGCACTGATTGATGCGTATCGTCAGGTACCGGAACTCGTGAGCCACCTGCACCTGCCGGTGCAAAGTGGGTCGGATCAAATTCTTTCGGCGATGAAGCGGCAGTATCGGGTGGCGGATTACGAAGCCATCATTGCGGGCCTTCGCGAAGCGCGGCCTGATATCAGCCTGTCTTCCGATTTCATCGTTGGGTTTCCCGGAGAGTCATCTGATGATTTCAACGCGACACTGGACTTGATCGAACGGGTCGGCTTTGACCATTCGTTCAGTTTTGTCTACAGCGCCCGGCCGGGTACACCCGCTGCCGCGCTCGCGGATGATGTCCCAAGAGACGAAAAACGGGATCGGCTTTCGCGGTTGCAGGCATTGATCGACACCCAGGCCGCCGCAATCAGCGCGGAGATGGTGGGCACGACTCAGCAGATTTTGGTGGATGGCGTTTCGCGCAAGAATGCCGGACATCTGAGTGGGCGCACCGAAAACAATCGCGTGGTCAATTTCGCTGCTGGGGAAACCTCGATCGGTGATTTTGTTGACGTTCGGATTACCGAAGCATTGCCTAACTCTTTAAGGGCAGAGGTGCTTGGGGTTATGCCGCCAACTTCTGCTATGATGACGCCTGCTTCGCGTGGAGCATCAGTACTGGATTGAATAACCCCACCCAACCCATCACCTTCCTTCTCGATCCCGAGGACAACCAGCGCCTGGCCGACCTGTGTGGAGAGCACAACGCTCACCTCAAACAGGTAGAGCAGGGGTTTGGTGTGCGTATCTCTCATCGTGGGCATCTTTTTTGTGTGGATGGCCAGGATCAGGATGTCCGCAACGCGCAGGATGTGCTCCGCGCGCTCTATTCGGACAGCAGCAGTGGTGCGCCGCTAAGTCCCGACCGAGTCCAGATCGCGATCAGCCAGATTCCAAGACAAGGCCTCGGCGATCATGACGAATCGGAAGATGTGATCATCCGCGTGCGTAAGGCCATGATTCGGGGTAAAAGCCTTAATCAAAAGCGCTATCTCGGCAATATTCTGCGGCACGATATCAACTTCGGTGTCGGACCCGCCGGCACCGGTAAAACCTATCTCGCGGTTGCCTGTGCGGTACAGGCGCTCGCCGAGGAGACGATCGACCGAATAGTACTTGTTCGTCCGGCAGTTGAGGCCGGGGAGCGCTTGGGATTTTTGCCGGGCGACATTGGGCAGAAAGTCGATCCCTACCTTCGACCGCTGTATGACGCGCTCTACGAGATGCTAGGCTTTGAGCGAGTGGGTCGCTTGATGGAACGCCATGTCATTGAACTGGCGCCGCTCGCCTACATGCGCGGTCGAACGCTGAGCCACGCCTTTGTAATTCTGGATGAGGCGCAAAACACAACCGAGGCGCAGATGAAGATGTTTCTTACCCGCTTGGGCTTTGGCTCACGGGCCGTCATCACTGGTGACCCTTCGCAGGTCGACCTTCCGGGACAGACCCGCTCTGGGCTAATCCACGCTGTGGAAATACTGTCGTCCGTCAAGGGCCTCAGCGTAACCCGCTTTACACCCCAGGATGTGGTCCGCCACCCGTTGGTGCAGCGCGTGATCGAGGCCTATGAAAGGGAGGGTCGGTCAGCCTGAGTGGAAGCCGCGATAGAGGTGCAACTGGCAAGTGGCCACGGTGACGAGCCAACCGTTGAGCAGGTCCGCAAGTGGGTGGCCGCGGCACTGGCGGTGTTTCACGTAGCGAGTGCCAGTCTAACGGTGCGAATGGTCGACGAGACTGAAATGATAGAACTCAACACGCGTTTTCGTGCCCACCCGGGACCAACCAATGTCCTCTCCTTTCCTGTTGGGCCGTTGCCGGGTCTCCCGAAGGCGGAGCATCCGCTCGGCGATATCGTGGTCTGCCCGTCCGTGGTCGAACGCGAGGCGTTGAGTCAGGGAAAGAAAGTGCAAGACCACTTTGCCCACCTCGTGGTGCATGGGGTGCTGCATCTGCATGGCCATGACCATCAGAACAACTCGCAGGCAGCTGCGATGGAACAACTGGAGACCGAAGTGCTTGCTACCCTCGGGATCGAAAATCCATACCAGACGGCCTGACACGCACATGCAGAACCAAAAAGAACGCAGCGCGTTTTTGCGCCCAGACTGGTGGCAGGGTCTGCGCTACCTGTTGCGCGGTATTCCACATACCCGCGAGCATCTTTTTTTCACCTTGGATGTAGCTCGGCGCGCTGATCTAGTCGATGACGACACCCTACAGATGATGCGTCGGGTGATCGAAGTATCCGACCTTCAGGTCGAACAGGTGATGGTTTCCCGCAGCCAGATGGTGACGGTCGATGTGAATCAGACGCTCGAAGAAGTGCTACCGGCAATTACCGAGTCGGCGCACTCACGCTTTCCGGCGACGGACGGTGACAAGGACGGTGTGGTGGGTATCCTCCTGGCCAAGGACCTTTTGCACCGCCAGCAGCAGAGCGAAGGTAACGGACTTCCCTGGGCGACGGTTCTACGACCTGCTGTGTTTATCCCCGAGAGCAAACGGCTCAACGTACTCCTGCAGGAGTTCCGCGATAGCCGCAATCATATGGCGATCGTGGTTAATGAATACGGCAGCGTTGTGGGCTTGATCACCATTGAGGATGTTCTTGAACAGATTGTCGGGAACATCGAGGATGAGCACGATCTCGATGGTGCTGCGGGGATGGTACTACGGCGGGGTTCGGGTTTCTGCGTGATCAAGGCTATGCTCCCGGTCGAAAGTTTTAACCAACTCTACGGTGTGGACCTCGACTCGCTGGAGTACGACACCATGGGGGGGCTCGTGACCGGGGCGCTGGGCCATGTGCCTCGGCGTGGTGAGACGATCACGTTTGATCAGTTTACGGCGGAGGTGTTGAGTGCGGACAGCCGCCGGCCACGCCTTTTGCGCATTACCCTGATGCCGGCTGACGACACCCCGGCGCAGTAGTTTCATGCGTTTTGCCGGCAGCGCGATGCGGTTAGCCGCGGTTGCTCTGTCGGGTCTTGCCTACCCGCTAGGGTTTGCGCCATTCGGCCTGTTCTGGCTCGCACCGCTCACACTGGCGGTGCTCTATGGCTGTTGGTTGAAAGCCTCCGTCCGCCAGGCAGCGCTGCAGGGCTTTGTGTTTGGTCTGACGATGGCGCTGAGCGGTGTCTCATGGATATACGTCAGTCTCAATCAGTTCGGCAATATGCCTGCGCCTTTGGCAGCGGCCGCCGTGATGGTTTTTGCAGCCCTGATGGCACTCTATCCGACCTTGGTCGGAGGGCTTCAAGCCTGTATGGGGCCCAAGAGTTTGGCCCTTCGTGCCACGCTGGTAATACCACCGCTATGGGTTCTAGGCGAGTGGTTGCGGGGCAACTTTCTCAGTGGATTTCCATGGCTCTATCTGGGCTACAGCCAGGTCGATACGCCACTTGCTGCTTTGCTCCCCATTGCAGGGACCCTGGGCGTCAGTCTTTTGGCTGCACTCGGCGTTGGTACGCTGGTAGCGTTTGTATACCTGAGCGGTCGGTTGCGAAGACTCTCAGGTCTAGTGCTTTTAGGTTTGTTCTTATCTACGGCACTTATACGCATACCGGGTTTCGTTCAGCCTGCTGGCGATCCTATCAGTGTCGCCCTCGTGCAGCATAACGTTTCGCTTACCGACAAATGGCAGAGCCACAAAGCCAATGCTATTGCGAAAGACTATCTTGGAGATAGCGAACCTATCTCGGGCGTGGACCTCATCGTCTGGCCAGAGGGTGCACTGCCTGCATATGTCGACGAGATTGATTCGAGATTTATGGTTCGACTGAGAGATCATGAAGCGGATTTTCTTCTTGGGGCATTGGCGCGTGAGGCATTGACACCGGAGTCTGCCTATTACAACGTCGCAATCGGTGTAGGGGAGGAGTCTGTCCTCTACCGAAAGCACCAGTTGGTACCGTTCGGCGAATACCTACCAATGTCCTGGTTGCTGGCGTGGATAGTCGATTATCTCAGTATTCCGATGTCGGATTTCTCGCCGGGACCTCTGCCACAGTCGCCAATGCTACTCGCGGGCCATCTTATCGGGGTCAGCATCTGTTATGAAGACGCCTTTTCCCACGTGATTAACGCGGCCTTGCCGCAGGCGCAGGTACTTGCGAATCTCAGTGAGGACGCGTGGTTTGGCGATTCCCTGGCGCCGCATCAGCGGCTGCAGATGGCACGGGTACGGGCGATTGAAACCGGCCGTCCTATGATCCGATCCAGCAACAATGGCCTGTCGGCATTGATTGATGCTAAAGGTCGGGTGATGGTGGTGGCACCGCAGTTTGTGCGTACCGTGGTACGAGGACGTGTGCAGCCCATGACGGGTACCACACCGTTCGTGCGCTGGGGAAACTTACCGACCCTGGGTCTGTGCGTACTGTTGCTCGGCGTGGGTTTTTGGCGGCGCATGTTGGGGGGCTCGTGAGCTGCTTTCACGGTGATAGACTGTGGCGATGACCGATCTTGAGCAAAGCCCGCTCGTCGTCGCGATCTCTTCGCGTGCGTTGTTCGATCTTGAGAGCGGCCATCAGGTTTATGTAGACGAAGGCGTCGAAGCCTATTGCCGGTACCAGGTTGAACACGAGGAAGAATTGCTTCAGCCCGGTGTGGCATTCCCTCTGGTACAGAAACTGTTGTCGCTCAACGAGCCGGAAAGTGAACAACGCGGCGTCGAGGTTGTGCTGATCTCGCGCAACAGCGCCGACACGGGGCTTCGCATTTTTAATTCCATTGCCCACTATCAACTTGACATCACCCGGGCTGCGTTCTCGGGTGGTGAGAGCCCTTTTCGCTATGTTACTCCCTTCAGCGCCGATCTCTACCTGTCAGCAGATCCCGTCAATGTTCGCCAGGCCCTGCAGGCCAATATTGCGGCCGCAACGATTCTGCCCTCGCGTGCGCATCTGGAAAGAAACAGCCAGTTGCGGATTGCCTTCGATGGCGATGCGGTGCTCTTTGCGGATGATTCCGAGCGGGTCTATCAGTCCCAAGGGTTGGCGGCGTTTGCGGCATCGGAAAAAAAGATGGCTTCGACGCCCATGACCGGCGGACCGTTCAGGAAGTTTCTCCAGTCACTGCACCATCTGCAGTCGAAATGGCCCCGAAACGAGGCGCCTATCCGAACGGCATTGTTTACCGCCCGCAGCGCCCCCGCGCATGAACGGGTAATCCGTACCCTACGTGCCTGGGATATCTGGATTGATGAGGCGGTATTTTTGGGTGGTCTGGATAAAGGCGAGTTTTTGCAGACCTTCGGCGCCGATATCTTCTTCGACGATCAAACCGGTCACTGTGACTCTGCGCGTCGTTATGTTCCCACCGGCCATGTGCCTCACGGCATCACCAACGACGCTGCCTGAACTTATCGAATACCGGCATTGCTATAATTGTGTTCCCCGTAATCGATGGGGACACAACAGTTTTTCTCCCGGTTTATCCATGAAACGGATTCGATGGTGGTTCCTCTGCTGGTGTTTCACCGGCTTACTTACTTTAACCTCGGCGGCTGGTGCGGCGCTGCCTATGGCGGTGGAAGGTGAGCCACTGCCGAGTCTCGCGCCGATGCTCGAGCGGGTCTTGCCGGCCGTGGTTAATATTTATACCGAAAGCCGGGTAACTGAGCGGCGAAGTCCTTATCAGACAGATCCTTTCTTCGAGAAATTCTTCGGTACACCTCCGCTTCAGCAGCGTGAGAGACGGGTCAGCAGTTTGGGCTCAGGGGTGATTACTGATGCCGAGAACGGCTATGTAATCACCAATAGCCACGTGATCGCGGGTGCTGACGAGATCAGTGTGAAACTGCAAGATGGCCGGGCCTTCGATGCTCAGATCGTGGGGGTGGATGAAGATGCTGATATCGCGGTAGTTCAGATTGCGGCGGAATCACTCCAACAGATCGATCCGGGGAATTCAGATGGGTTGCGGGTCGGTGATTTCGTCGTGGCGATCGGCAACCCCTTTGGTCTTGGACAGACCGCTACCTCAGGCATCGTCAGCGCGCTGGGCCGTTCTGGGCTGAACATCGAAGATTACGAGGACTTCATCCAGACAGATGCATCAATCAACCAAGGCAACTCAGGTGGCGCGCTCGTTAATCTTCGTGGTGAACTGGTTGGCATCAACACCGCGATCTTGGCAGGTGGCGGCGGCAATATCGGCATCGGGTTTGCCATACCGATTAATATGGTCCAGTTGCTCACTCGCCAGATTATTGAATACGGCGAGGTGCGCCGGGGACGTCTGGGCGTTATTGCGCAGAACCTGACTCCGGAACTTGCGGAAGCTCTTGGCATTGATACAACCCGCGGCGCTGTAATCTCGCAGGTGATTCCAGACTCGGCTGCGGCTGATGCCGGGATGCGGGAAGGTGATGTGGTGGTGGCGGTCAACGAGCGCAAGATTGATGACGCCAGTTCGCTTCGCAATACGATTGGTCTTTTCCGGGCTGACGAGGAGATCGAAGTAAGTTTCCTGCGTGATGGCCAACGCCAGAGTAAGCGTATTCGAATTCGCGCTATCGAGCCACTTGCCGGTCAGGGTCTCAAGATCAATAAGCGCCTGGAAGGGATTCGCCTGTCCGATATCGATGAACAGGATGGCCCGCAGGGTCAGCGCGGTGTACGCGCGGTGGAAGTTATACAGAACAGCCTCGCGTGGCGTGCAGGTTTGCGCCAAGGGGATCTCATCATCTCGGTGAACAAGCAGCCTATCTACAGTTTGAAGGACGTTGAGCGGGCGGTTGACGAAGATGACGCGATGCTTCTGCTTAACGTAGTGCGGGGTAACTCGGGTCTCTTTATTGTGATTCGCTAGCGCGGGGAGGTCTTGTAATGATGAAAGAATATCTTATTGCGCCTTCGATCCTCTCGGCCGATTTTGCCCGCTTGGGAGAAGAAGTCGACAACGTGCTCGCC
>DPVA01000044.1:21237-24823 GCA_003529705.1 Gammaproteobacteria bacterium
GAAGAAGTCGACAACGTGCTCGCCTCGGGGGCCGACATAGTGCATTTTGATGTGATGGACAACCATTACGTCCCCAACCTGACCATTGGCCCGCTGGTATGTGCGGCGTTGCGCAAGCACGGCGTCACTGCCCCTATTGATGTCCACCTCATGATCAAGCCGGTCGACCGCATCGTCCCTGATTTTGCAGCGGCGGGCGCCTCTTACATAACCTTCCATCCTGAAGCGAGCGAGCATGTCGACCGCACCCTGCAGTTGATTGCCAGCGAGGGCTGTAAGTCGGGTCTGGTATTTAACCCGGCGACGCCGTTGAGTGTTCTGCAGCATGTGATTGAAAGAGTCGACATGATCCTGCTGATGTCAGTGAACCCCGGCTTCGGTGGACAGAGTTTTCTACCATCGGCACTGGATAAGTTACGTCAAACCCGCAACCTCATCGATCAGTCAGGTCGAGACATTCGCCTCGAAATCGATGGCGGCGTTAAAGTCGACAACATTGGGGAGATTCGTGCGGCCGGTGCCGATACTTTTGTTGCGGGATCGGCCATATTCGGCGCAGCTCGCGACGGCGATCCGAACCGTTACGATACGGTGATCAGCGCAATGCGTGCCGCATTGGCTGAATCACCGTCATGAGTCAGCCGAACCCGGCTAATTCCGCGCCCCTCTTCAGAACGCCCGCGCAGGGGATTCTATTTGATCTTGATGGCACCCTGATCGACTCTGCACCCGACTTGGTGGGCGCCTGCAATGACATGCTCAAGGTGCTCGGGCGTGAACCGGTGGCGCTCGAGACGGCCCGAAGCTGGATTGGTAATGGTGCGCGACGCCTTGTAGAGCGGGCGCTGACGGGGGATTTTGACGGTGAGCCTCCGTTGAATCTGATGGCAACCGCATACCCGCTTTTTGAAAAGTGTTACCAGAAAAATCTCTACCGTGACAGCGTGATGTATGCAGGCGCCCTTGAAACCCTGGCGCAGTGTCACGCATTAGACCGGAGGGTTGGCTGTGTCACTAACAAGCCGGGCGGTTTCACCCGGCCACTCCTCCAGGCCATGGGTCTCAGTAGCTATCTCGATCCGGTTATTGGCGGTAATGATCTGTCCAGGAAAAAACCCGATCCGTTACCGTTGCAGTACGTCGCCGGGCAATGGGGGTTGACCCCGGACGAATGTCTGCTCGTAGGTGATTCGGTGAGTGATTTTCATGCCGCACGGGCATGCGGGATGCCGGTGGTGCTGGTGAGTTACGGCTACAGTCAGGGTCTCGACCTTTATGAACTTGGTCCGGACGCCGTGATAGACTCGTTAACGCAGGTTCTGGAGATAATTGAATCGTCATGAGAGTGTTCGGCAAAAGTCGGGCCTCGTCGGCCGCAAGCGACTAACGCTGTTCCAAAGTCCAGACCCAGAGCGTCGACGATCCGACGCAACGATTTCTCAGCATGACCACCTCTGTTAAATCCCAATTGATCCCCGGACGCGATAGCGGGCCCGGTTTTTTCATCCCATGATTTCCCGCGCCGAATACGATCGTTTGGCTCGGGAGGGATACAACCGGATTCCGCTGCAGACCGAAGTGCTGGCAGATCTGGAGACTCCTGTGAGTGCGTACCTCAAGATTGCGCAGGGACCCTATAGTTATTTGCTGGAATCAGTTCAGGGCGGCGAAAAGTGGGGTCGCTACTCCATCATCGGTCTACCGTGTCCGACGGTGGTACGGGTAAACGGTAATCTGCTGCTGATCGAGCAGGAGGGCGAAGAGATTCACCGCCAGGAAACTGATGATCCATTGGCGGCGATTCAAATGATTCACCGCCAGTTCAATGTACCTCAGTTGGATACCCTGCCGCGCTTTAATGGTGGGTTGGTGGGCTACTTTGGTTACGACACGGTGGGCTATATCGAGCCCCATCTAGCAGCGGGTGATCTGCCGGATCCGGTTGGGGCGCCCGATATTCTATTGATGGTGTCTGATGAACTTCTGGTTTTCGACAACCTGAGTGGCCGCCTTCATATTGTGGTGCATACGGATCCCGAATCGGACGACGCCTACGTCTCGGGCTGTGAGCGGCTCAATCAACTGGTCGAGCAGATCTCAAGCCTTTCGATCGGATACCCGGCGCCTTCTGGGCAGGTGGTCCGTGAGAGCGACTTCCGTTCATCGTTCGTTCAGGAGGACTTCCAAGACGCGGTCGAGCGCTGCAAGGAATATATTGAGGGCGGTGATATTTTCCAGGTGGTGTTGTCGCAGCGTCTCTCGATACCTTTTGAGGCAGAGCCCATCACGCTCTACCGGGCACTGCGCACGGTGAATCCTTCCCCCTATATGTATTTTCTGGATCTTGATGATTTCCAGATCGTCGGCTCCTCACCAGAGATTCTGGCGCGCCTCGAAGAGGGCGAGGTCACGGTGCGTCCCATTGCGGGTACCCGCCGCAGGGGCTTGAGCGAAGAGGAAGACTGTCGTCTTGAGGAAGAGTTGATCTCAGACCCCAAGGAGCTGGCAGAGCACCTGATGCTGGTGGATCTTGGCCGAAACGATGTCGGTCGGATCGCGGCCACCGGTACTGTCAAATTGACGTCTAAAATGCAGGTTGAGCGCTATTCACACGTGATGCATATCGTCTCGAATGTAACCGGAGAGCTCCAGGATGACCTCGACGCCATCGATGTGCTGCGCGCGACCTTCCCGGCGGGTACCGTGTCCGGTGCGCCCAAGGTCCGGGCCATGGAGATCATCGGCGAACTTGAGCCCATACGCCGGGGCATCTATTCTGGTGCCGTGGGCTACATCGGATGGAATGGCAATATGGATACTGCCATTGCGATCCGCACTGCGGTCATCGCCGATGGGGAACTGCACATTCAGGCAGGCGCCGGCATCGTGGCCGACTCGGTACCTGCACAGGAGTGGCAGGAGACCATGAACAAGGGTCGGGCGATCTTTCGTGCGGTGGCGATGGCGGTCGCCGGCCTGGATCCCGCCGCGCTCGAAGACTGAACTTTTCGGGATAGCCTCGGCCAAGCAAGGCGCAACGGCATCTCCCAAGTCCCCAGCGTGTTAGACAAGACCAACGTTCTCATCCTTTTCAGCGATGAACATCGGCACGATGCTATGGGTTGCGCCGGGCATGGGTCGGTTAAAACCCCTTATCTCGACCAACTCGCATCCCGGGGAACCCGGTTCACAAAGGCCTACACCCCTTCGCCGATTTGTGTGCCGGCCCGGGCGGCGCTCGCCACCGGACAGTACGTGCATAAGAACCGCTGCTGGTCTAATGCCCAGGCCTACCAGGGTGAGCCCGTCAGTTGGGGTCATCAACTCATTCGCCAGGGTCATCGGGTCGATTCGATCGGCAAGCTGCACTATCGCGGTAGCAACTACGACAACGGCTTTCAAAATGAAATCATGCCGATGTACATCCGCGACGGCAAAGGCTGGATCAAAGGCCTGCTGCGTGACCACGAAGCGGTTCTAGATGTCTCTGCTTATACCTCTGAAATTGGCCCGGGTGAAAACAGTTACACGGATTACGATCTTGAAGTGACCCGCAACGCCTGTGCCTGGCTCAACGACGCCGCCA
>DPVA01000167.1:0-327 GCA_003529705.1 Gammaproteobacteria bacterium
AAGCTGAGTTTCATGCCCCGGGATGCGGCTGGGCAGAAGTATATTGTCTGTAATTCTGACGAAAGCGAACCCGGAACATTCAAAGATCGCGATATCCTCCGATTCAATCCCCATCAGGTGATTGAAGGGATGGCCCTCGCCGGTTACGCCATCGGCGCGACGGTGGGCTTCAACTATATCCGGGGCGAATATCACGAACCCTGGCAGCGTTTTGAAGCCGCCCTGGTCGAGGCGCGTGAAGCAGGTCTTCTGGGTAACGATCTTTTTGGATCTGGTATTACATTTGAACTGCACAGCCAGCGGGGCGCGGGTGCTTATATCTGCGGT
>DPVA01000167.1:629-4007 GCA_003529705.1 Gammaproteobacteria bacterium
GGTGCTTATATCTGCGGTGAGGAGACCGCGTTGCTGGAGTCGCTGGAGGGGAAGAAGGGGCAGCCCCGGTTCAAGCCGCCGTTTCCGGCTCAGGTGGGGGCTTTCGGAAAACCTACCACGATCAATAACACCGAGACACTCGCGTCGATTCCGCCTATCGTCCGAAATGGCCCAGATTGGTTTGCCAAACTCGGCGTCGAGAAAAGTGGCGGAACCAAGATCTATTCTGTTTCTGGGCATGTTAATCGGCCGGGAAACTATGAAGTACCTATGGGGATTCCCTTTCGGGACCTGTTGGCATTGGCAGGCGGTATGCAGGAGGGCCGGATTTTGAAAGCGGTCATCCCCGGAGGGTCATCCGTTCCTGTGGTCCCGGCGGATGCCATTATGGGGTGCACCATGGACTATGAAGGGCTCGCGAAAGTGGGTTCTGCGCTCGGTGCAGGTTCCGTCATTGTGATGGACGAAACCACCTGCATGGTTAAGGTGCTTGAGCGGATCTCATATTTCTACTTTGCCGAGTCGTGCGGCCAGTGCACGCCCTGCCGCGAAGGAACGGGTTGGCTTTATCGGATGATCAAGCGAATCCGAAGCGGCGAGGGCACTCATCAGGACCTCGACCGCCTCAAATCCGTAGCGGACAGGATCGAAGGCCGGACTATCTGCGCGCTAGGAGACGCTGCCGCCTGGCCGGTCCAGAGTTTCCTTAAGCACTTCCGTCACGAGTTCGAAGCCATGATCCCGAGTGCGGAGGCTGCCTGATGGACGCCCGGACAACGGTCACCGTTGTGATTGATGGTCGTGAGGTTGAGACGAGTCCGGGAAGCATGATTATTGAGGCGGCGGACTCGGCAAACATCTACATTCCGCGTTTTTGCTATCACCCGAAACTTTCTATTGCTGCCAACTGCCGGATGTGCCTGGTTGAGGTAGAGAAGGCTCCCAAGCCATTGCCGGCCTGCGCCACACCGGTCGCGGATGGCATGGTCGTCCAGACACGGTCCTCGACAGCCGTCGAGGCGCAGCAGGGTACGATGGAATTTTTGTTGATCAATCATCCTCTGGATTGCCCGGTCTGTGACCAGGGAGGAGAGTGTCCGCTACAGGACCAGGCAATGGGGTATGGTCAGGACTTCTCGCGCTATCAAGAAGATAAACGGGCCAAAGCGCCTCTCGATCTTGGCCCACTGGTAGCAACCGCAATGACACGGTGTATTCATTGCACGCGCTGTGTGCGCTTCGGCCGTGAGATCGCGGGAACCATGGAACTCGGTGCGACGGGTCGTGGTGAGGACATGACCATCGAAACCTATCTTGATGGTTCGGTCGACAGCGAGGTTTCGGGCAACATTATCGATCTATGCCCTGTAGGCGCTCTGACCTCAAAACCTTACCGATTTACCGCACGACCCTGGGAACTGCTCAGCCACTCCGGGATCAGCCCGCACGACAGTATTGGCACCAACATCACCCTACAGACCGCACATCACGCAGTGAAACGAGTGGTTCCCTCGGCGAATGAAGATATCAACGAGTGCTGGATATCGGATCGCGACCGCTTCGCTTATGAGGGGGCGGAGTGCGATGATCGTTTGACGCAGCCGATGGTTCGCAAAAAAGAAGGGCTGGTCGAGACTTCTTGGGAAGAAGCACTCAAAGAGGCTGCGGCTGCGATGAAACTGGCTGCAGACCAAGACGGGTCGGGACTCGCAGCACTGATCCATCCGATTAGTTCCGTTGAGGAATTATTCCTCCTTCAGAAAATCATTCGAGGTCTTGGATCCGATCAAATTGATCACCGCCTTTTGCAGCGGGACTTCTCCGATGACGCAGTTTCTCCCCTTTATCCGGGACTCGAGGTGGCGCTTGCTGATATTGAATCGCTTAAAGGATTACTGCTTGTGGGGTGCAATCCTCGAAAAGAGGCACCATTGCTTGGGCTTCGCATACGCAAGATGGTTGCACAAGGGGGTGAGGTCGGGACAATCGGCACCCAAGCGCTGGATGCAAATTTTGAGATCGCGGCGCAACAGTGTGTTAATCCATCCCGTCTGCCCGGCGCGTTGTCCAGTCTGGCTCGAGCTGTCAGGGTGGCTGATCCTAGTGTCGCAAGCGGGTCAACTGAAACCTCGGCCCTTAATAACAGGCATTGCCAAGCATTGGTTGAATTACTGGCACGAGTCGGCAGCGAGGGCGTCATTATGCTTGGACAGAGTGCGCTCAACCATCCAGAGGGCGCGGTTCTTCGATTCGTGGCGGCAAAGTTGGCACAGCAGACAGGTATGCGTCTGGGAATTCTGGCGCCCGCCAACAGTGCTGGTGCCTGGTGGGCGGGGGCAATACCGCACCGGAACCCGAAAGGCGTTCCGTCCGCCGGCAAAGGCTCAAATGCTCTCGAGATGACCGGTCTCAGTGTCGAGACCGCACTGGTTTACGGTCTTGAACCGGCAATTGACCATGCCGACCCCGTCCGGTTGAACGAGATGCTCAACCGCGCTCAGAAGGTGGTTGCCTTCAGTTCTTTTCGGTCAGGGGTGCCAGAGCAGGCAGACGTTGTTCTTCCGATCGCGCCTTATACCGAAGCTTCGGGTAGTTATATCAATTGCAATGGCGCAATGCAGTTTTCAAGAGCCGCTTTGTCGCCGCGGGGAAATTCCCGCCCCGGGTGGAAAGTGTTGCGGGTACTTGGAAATTATCTTTCTCTACCCGGTTTCGATTACGATGATGTCGCCCAGGTGTGTGAGGTTCTGGGTAGACCTCCGACCGTGGCGGTGCAGCCTTCCGGTACTCCACCTGGTAACGCCGACCCTGACTTGAGCGAAGAGGTTACAGGGCAGGGTACATTTTCGCTCGTTATCGACCAGTCCCTGTACCAGACCGATCCTATCGTCCGCCGATCAGGGGCGCTTGCAAAAACCCATGATGGACGAATGGCCAATTTCTGTCGATTCCATCCCGACGATCTTGATGCGTCGGGTTTAACCGTGGGCAGACAGGTCCAACTGATTGGCGAGCACCACAGGGCCACTCTGCCAGTGGAGGCGGATCCAGGTGTGGTCAGGGGGTGTGTTCGGATTTTTCTGGGATCGGCGAAAACATCAGCATTTGGGGCCGACACAACCGTAACCGTCCAGTCGGTAGCTGAATATGACTGAGGGGTTAATAACGCTCTGGGATGGAATGCCTTGGTTGCTGCAGTTGGGATTTAAGTTCGCCGCGATCGTTCTTCCGCTACTGGGTGTGGTTGCGTACTACACCCTCGCCGAGCGTAAAGTGATCGCTTATATGCACGTTCGTATCGGTCCGAATCGTGTGGGACCCAGGGGTCTGTTGCAACCGATAGCAGATGCCGTGAAGTTGATGTTCAAGGAGATGATC
>DPVA01000125.1 GCA_003529705.1 Gammaproteobacteria bacterium
GCCTAGGTCATAAGGGTTGCACGTCGCGCCATGGACCGTATTGAACGTATGACTGCCGAGGCCAAACTCCGGCGTGTTGGTTTTGCCAAGAATAGCTAGGCCCGCGGCCTTCAGACGTGAAACCAGAATCCCGTCTGACTCGGGAATCGAATTTGCGAAAGCCCGACTACCGTTGGTGGCCGGTACACCTGCGAGAGAGGTGTTGAGATCTTTTACCAGATAGGGAACGCCCGTAAGGGGGCCATCAGGCAGGCCCTTGGCGACGCTATCTCGAACCGCATCAAAGCACTTAGCAATAACCGCATTTAGCTGGGGATTACGCGATTCAATCCGGCAGATCGCCGCTTCAATGGATTCAGATGGTCCAAGCTCACCCTTTGCAATGAGTCTGGCAAGACCAACCGCATCGTACTGATCGTATTCACTTCCCACCATGACTGGCGGCTATTCCATACCGGCTCAGTGCGCGAACTCAGCCTGACTACGATGACATTCAATGGCATGGTTGCCAGCTAAGTTACGGACCGGCGGGGTCTCTTCGTCACAGACGTCTTCAATTGCCATGGGACATCGATCAAAGAACGGGCAACCCTTATCCTTGAGCATCACCACTCGGTCGATGCCGGCCTGGGCTTCCTGAGTTTCCATGGTCTCTTCAAGCCAGCCCACCCTGAGTTCGGGGACCGAACTGATCAGAAGTCGTGTATAGGGGTGATACGGCGGAGAAAGCACCTCATCGGTGGTACCTTTTTCGACCACACGGCCAGCATAGAGCACTACGATCTCATCAGCAAACGACGCAACGGTCGAAAGATCGTGACTAATGAACACAAAAGAGACACCAGTCTGTTTGCGCAATCGTTTCAACAATTCAATCACATTGGCGCCAACGATGGAATCAAGCGCCGAAATGACTTCGTCGCACAGCAGCACCTCTGGTGACGCAGCAAGTGCACGGGCCAGGTTGATACGCTGTTTCTGACCCCCAGACAGTTCTTCAGGATAGCGCCCGGCAAAATCCTGCGGCAGTTCTACCATGTCCAGCAGTTCGCCGATTCGCCGGCGTTTTTCGTTGCCCTTGAGGCCAAGATAAAACTCCAGCGGGCGACCGAGAATATGATCAATCCGCTGGCGGGGATTCAACGCGGTATCGGCCATCTGAAATACGAACTGAACTTTCTGGAGCTCTTCGCGTTTACGCTGCTGCAGCGCTGGTTCGAGTTCCTCGCCATCGAGCAGCACCTGTCCCTTGGCCGCAGGCAAAAGACCTGCCATCACTCGAGCGAGGGTTGACTTACCACAGCCCGACTCGCCAATAATGCCTACACTGTGTCCCCGCTCAATAGCGACATTGACGTCGCGTAGGACAGTGATTGAGGGCAGGCCGTTCTGGATTATGCCGTAACCCGCCAGCAGATCTTTAACCTCCAGCGCCGGCGCTTTCCGATGATGCTCGTCGCTGGTTTCATCACCCTGGCCTGCCGCGGGGGGCGGGCGCACCGCATGCATCAGCCGACGAGTGTAATCATGGCCTGGTTTACTCACCACCTGTTCAGCCGTGCCATGCTCCTGGATTTCACCCGCATACAGCACCACGATATGATCCGCGATCTGCGCCACGACGGAGAGATCGTGAGTCACATAAATCGCTGCGGCACCCTCCTGCTTGATCACTGACTTGAAAGCCTTAAGTACCTCGATCTGGGTTGTGACATCAAGCGCTGTTGTGGGCTCGTCGAGCACCAGAAGATCCGGCTTGCCGCACAAGGCGGTTGCCGCCATCAGGCGCTGTAATTGTCCGCCAGATACCTGATGGGGATAACGTTTGCCGAGTCTGTCCGGATCGGGCAACTCCAGTGCCCTGTATAGCGTCTCAGCGCGCGCGTCAGCTTCTTCCTGAGTCAGGATATCGTGCAGAACGCAGGTTTCTGTCACCTGCTCCCCGATAGTAAGTGCCGGATTGAAGGTTGCCGCGGCGCTTTGCGCGAGATAGGCGACGCGCTGGCCACGAAGGCCACGCAACTGATCAGGGCCCATGCTGATAACGTCTTCACCTTCAAGGCGCACTTCACCGCCTGCGAACTCCAGGCCTGGTTTCGTGTACCCCAAGGACGAAAGCGCAATGGTCGTCTTGCCGGATCCGGATTCCCCGATCAACGCGACTACCTCGCCGCGCGCGACAGTGAAACTGACTCCCTTGACGATAGGGGTCAGCTCGTCATTGTCGTTGCGCGCACTGATGCGCAAGTCATCGACTTCAAGCAGTACACTCACGAAATCATTCTCTTAGCCAATTTGCCGCCGGAATGAGCCGAAATATCATCCACGATCATGTTCACCGATATTGTAAGCGTCGCAATAGCGAGCGCCGGCATCAATGGGGCAACCGAACCGTAAACGAGCCCGGAAAGATTTTCCTTCACCATACTGCCCCAGTCAGACATCGGCGGCTGCACGCCCAGACCCAGAAAACTTAAGGAAGAAATAAACAGAATTACCCAGACAAACCGCAGGCCAAAGTCAGTTGCCAGCGGCATGGCAATATTGGGTAGAACTTCCCGAGTGATAATCCACCAGAGACCCTCGCCCCTAACCTTTGCAGCCTCAACAAAGTCACTCACCATTACTTCCTGACCGAGCGATCGCGCGATACGGAATACACTGGTCGCATAGATCACACCAGCGATGATTATTAGCCAAAAAATACCGGGGCTATTCAACGCGGCGATCAATACCAACGCAAACATGATTGAGGGGATCGAAATCAGCGCATCATTGACGCGACTGAGGGACATATCCAGGAACCTGCTTCCCACCGCCGACGCGATACCCAACGTCACACCAATCAGATAAGCGAGTAGTGTCGCAATAAATGAAATCCCAATCGTTGTTCGGGCACCATACAGAATTCGTGACAAGGTATCCCGGCCAAGATAGTCACTACCCAACCAGACAATGCTGCTCGGGGGCTGAAAATCAGTATCGGGGTACATTTCATCACTGCCCGGCACGATGAAAAGCTCTTCATCCAGAATATCCGCCTCATGATAGGGCGCGATCATAGGTCCGATTGCGACAATCACTGCCCAGAAAATCAACACCGAGATACCAATTTTGCCCGGCCAACTGAGTTTGATCTTGCGCTTGGGGGGCGCCGTCGGCAACTCGTCAAACGGTGTCGAGGCCGGGGCTTCCTGTGGTGTATCGGACATATCCAGGGCTTTCCTTACTTAGGATGGCGCAATCGGGGATTGGAAAGAATCGACGCTATATCAGCAATAAAGATCAGCACGACATAGGTCGCACAGAAAATCATGGCGCAAGCCTGCACCAAAGGCATATCCCGCATCTGGACTGCTTCAATCATGAGTTTTGCAAGTCCCGGATACGCAAATATCTGTTCAATCACTACGACTCCGCCCACCAGCCAGGCGAGGTTCAGCGCGATGACATTGACGATCGGACCTACCGCATTGAATAACGCGTGGCGAAGAATGATTCTTCTTCGCGGCACCCCTTTTAGAATCGCCATTTCAATATAAGGTGAATTCAGAACATTCAGCACGGTCGCCCGCGTCATTCGAATGATCTGAGACGACACTAGAATCACCAGGGTCAACATCGGCATCGCCAGGGTCTTGATCAACACCCAGCCGGTTTCATCACCCCTTAAATAAACAATGGACGGCAGCCAGCCCAGGCCTACAGCAAAAATCAATACCAGCGCTGTGGCAATCAGAAAATCCGGTAATGAGATCAGATTCAGCGTGGCAAACGTAATTGAACGGTCGAGTCGTGTTCCGGGATGCATTGCAGCAATCAGGCCCAAAAACAGAGAGATTGGGATTGCGATGGCGCCCACAAGCAGCGTAAGCCGCGCAGTGTTATCGACACGCGGCCCCAGCATTTCGACAATCGGCGTGCCGAGACCCGCTCCAAGTCCAGCCTTGGAGATGCCGAGATCACCCATCATAACGTTCTGCAGCCAGACCCAGTATTGCTGGATAGGATGCTTGTCTAACCCGAGTTTGGCACGTAGCGCAGCGGTGCTCTCAGGCGTTGCGGTCTGACCCAGAATAATCTGCGCTACATCACCCGGCAGCAGATTCGTCCCGATAAAAATCAGCACGGACACTACCCAAAGTGTCACGAGACTGATTCCTACTCTACCTAGGAGGGCGCGCCAGAGCATATACCGTGATTAATAGAGATAAAAGAGTGCTAAACAAAGGGGTTCGCACGTCGCCGTGCGAACCCCTACTAAACAACCCACCAAAGAGTAGATTAGGCTGACTTCCAGATGTGCTCAGCCCAGCCGTTGCCACCAAACTGACCCAATGGGCAGTTCGAGAAGCCCTGCACACTGGAATCATGAGCATCCAGAATGTTGGTATGAGCCGGAATGATGATACCGCTTTCCGTTGACACCAGTTTCTGCATCTCACAGTGCATCTCATGGCGTTTACCTGCATCGGTCTCGGCCAGAGAGTCCTTAAGCAGTTGACCCATGCGGTCGCTGTTCCAGTAGGTATCGTTCCAGTTGCCATTCGGGCCAAACTGGATCGCCATCATCGCGTTGGCCGTCGGACGCATATTCCACGTCACTACGTTCAGCGGCTCTTTCATCCAGACCGCGCCCCAGTATCCATCGGTCGGCACCCTTTTTAGCTTCAGGTTAAAGCCGATCTTCTTGAGGTTGGCCTGCATGAGGAGGCATGCGTCTTCGATAAAGCCGATGACGGGCGCAACATACAGTTCCGCCTCTGAGTAGCCAGACTTGTTGAGGTGATACTTTGCCTTGTCAGGATCGTAGGGAATCTGCGGCAATTCATGGCAATGATCCCCGCCGTATGCCACATTAATCGGGTGATCGTTACCCACGGTACCCTGACCCCTAAGGAACTTGCGAACAATACGCTCGCGATCCTGGATGTAACGAAGACCCTGGACCAAATCATGATTGCTACCCGGCTCGGTGTTCTTCAGGCAGCAGATACCGCCATAAAGGCCCGAAGGGATCGAAAGCATCGATTTGCCCGCAGCCTCAACTTTTTTAATATGCTTCGCATTAATGGCGGTAATCATGTCAACGCTGCCCGCCAGCAACGCGTTCAAGCGCGCATTCGGGTCCGTGATGGCAGTCATCTCAATGCCATCCAGCCACTGGCCGGTGTCCCGCCAGTAGTTGTTGTTGCGTGAG
>DPVA01000228.1:0-574 GCA_003529705.1 Gammaproteobacteria bacterium
ATTCATGAGACCTGACCGTATCCGTATCGTTGAAGTGGGGCCGCGTGATGGGCTACAGAACGAAGTACAACCCCTGTCGCCCCAGGAGCGAGTCGACCTGATTCGACAACTGGCCGATGCCGGACTGAAAGATATTGAAGCCGGGTCCTTTGTATCGCCTCGCTGGGTTCCACAGATGGCCGGTAGCGATGAGGTACTGATATCGCTCTCGGGACGAGTGGATCTTCGCCTTCCAGTACTCGTACCCAACAAAAAAGGCTATGAAAATGCCCGGGCTGCAGGCGCCCGCGAGATCGCGATCTTCGGCGCTGCGTCGGAAACCTTCTCACAACGTAATATCAACTGCAGCATTGATGAGAGCCTTGTACGCTTTGCTGAGGTGTGCGCACTCGCGAAGGACGATGGTGTTGTCATCCGCGGCTACATCTCCTGTGTACTCGGTTGCCCATATGAAGGCAAAGTGGAGATCGCTCAGGTGGCCGGTCTCGCGGCGAAACTGATCGCAATGGGCTGCTCTGAAATTTCTCTCGGCGACACAATTGGCGTTGGCACTCCGGACAAGGCGCGAGCGCTG
>DPVA01000228.1:892-1360 GCA_003529705.1 Gammaproteobacteria bacterium
CAAAGGCCTGCGCGACTGAAACCGGGATCGACAATCTCTCGGTACACTTTCACGATACATATGGTCAGGCGCTTGCCAACATCCTTGCCTGTATCGAGATCGGTGTAACCACAGTAGACACTGCTGTTGGCGGACTGGGTGGATGTCCTTATGCATCCGGCTCTGCCGGCAATGTGGCGACTGAAGACGTGGTCTACATGATGGAGGGTCTTGGCATTGACTGCGCCACTGACCTTAACCAACTCGTCACCATAACCGATTCCCTGAGTCGCCGGCTGGGGCATCCTCCAGCTTCCCGGGTCGCACGGGCCCACCTCGCCAAACGACACTGAGCGCCTCCTGGAAGCTTCCTGATAAATTCACAGCTGAAACGACTACAGCAAAGCGGGCAACCCCTGCAGGTCCTTAAGCTCTGCATCGGCGCGGATACCGAGACGCTCAGTCTGCTGGCCGAAACGGTTAATCCAG
>DPVA01000228.1:1665-14534 GCA_003529705.1 Gammaproteobacteria bacterium
TGCTGGCCGAAACGGTTAATCCAGGCAACCTTGAATCCAAAAGCACCGGCACCTGCGGCATCCCAAGCGTTGGACGAGTGGAATATGATTTCGCTAACCTGGAGATTCAACTGATCAATCGCCAGCCGGTAAACCCGCGGGTCCGGCTTGTAGACGCCAAGGAGGTCAACTGAAATTACCGCATCGAACAAATCCTGAAGTTCACTGTTTCGAACCGCAGCATTAAGCATTTCGGTAGAACCGTTGGACAAGATTGCACAACGAAAACCTTTTTTCTTCAATTCTCCGAGCACTTCCGGCACCTCGGGATAGCAAGAGAGTTGAAGATAGGCCTGCATTAGATCCTGTTGCAGCGCGGCATCAGCCACATCATAAGTATCAAGTGCAAAATCCAGTGCATCCTGAGTGATCTGCCAGAAATCTACATATAGGCCCATGAGGGTACGCAGCCAAGTATATTCGAGTTGCTTGGCACGCCACAGCATAGAAACAGCGCTGGCATCGGGCAGTCGAGCCGAATGACGCCCGACGGCAGAGTGCACATCAAACAAGGTTCCGTAAGCATCGAACACACAGGCCCGAATCCCTTTGAACCTCGTAGCACTCATGTCATTCAGTCTCTTAGGTAATTCAAGCCGAATCTGGCGGAATCGAATAAGTGGCTGTCACATGCGCCACCAGATTATTGCGATCTGCGCTGACTATCTCGACCTCGCCAACAGCCAGGCGTTTACCCAGTTTGATAATCCCAGCATCTGCAATCAAGTCTGCTTCCCCAGGGCGGGATAGGAAATTGATATTGAAACTCGTGGTGACAGCAAGTTCTACAAGGCCAATGCGGCTCAGCAGCGCTGCGTAAATTGCATAGTCCGCAAGCCCCATCATGACCGGGCCCGCGATAGTACCCCCTGGCCGAAGAAAACTGCTTCGATAAGGTGCTCGCACCACAGCCCGTCCGTCTGCAAGGGACTCCAGGATAAATCCGGATTCGACTGCAAACGGTAACTGTTCCCGAATTAGGGATTCCATTTGCACAATCGAGATCTCGGACATAGCAGTTTACTTTTCTTGCCTACAAGGTGTAAGTTACGCGGTGTTTCAGTTAAAGGATGCCGCAATGAAAGCGTCTTCGGCTTTTCAGGATACTTCGCCCATCGTTATCAAAGAGACCCGAGCGCCCGGGGTTATGATGCTGACCCTGAATCGGCCCGATCAGTATAACCCCTTGTCCGAGCAGATGCTGTCGTCGCTCCAGGCAGAAATTGACGAGGTGTCAGCGAATAATGAGATCAAGGTCCTGATCATTGCAGCCACCGGCAAGGCCTTCTGTGCCGGTCATGATCTTAAGGAAATGCGAGCTACACCCGATCAGCTTTACTATGAAGATCTCTTTTCTCGATGCAGTCAGATGATGCTGACTTTGGCCCGCATGCCACAGATCGTGGTGGCCAGGGTACAGGGCATGGCAACCGCTGCCGGCTGTCAACTTGTAGCGAATGCAGATCTTGCCGTCACAGTGGACACGGCACGCTTTGCCGTTTCCGGAATCAACCTTGGGCTTTTCTGTTCAACACCCAGCGTTCCATTGAGTCGGGCCATCTCACGCAAACGGGCCTTCGAGATGCTAACCACCGGAGGCTTCATTGATGCGCATACAGCACATGAGTATGGACTGGTTAATGATGTGGTCCCCGCTGACAAACTCGACGAGACGGTCGATGCCCTAGCGCAGAATATTGCCAGCAAGCCGGCTGATGCTCTGCGGACCGGAAAAGCACTCTTCTACCGGCAACTGAATATGCCGCTGGCCGAAGCCTATCAGGCTGCCGGACAGGTCATGGCCGACAACATGCTCTTCCGTGATACGCAGGAGGGCGTCGACGCGTTCATTGAAAAACGCGATCCGAACTGGAACTAAAGACCGCTATGGCGGTCCGGTCTAAGTAGGATTAGGCGCTCGATACTGTAAAGCCTCCGCAAGATGCTCCGCCGTGAGCGTAGCCGTATCCTCAAGGTCAGCAATTGTCCGCGCCACTCTGATAACCCGGTGGTGTCCACGGACAGAAAACCCCAACTTTTTGCTCGCTTGGATGAGAAAACACTGCGCGTCATAGGGCAACGGGGCAACCTGCTGCAGCTCGCTTTGGGTTAGATAGGCATTAATGTTGCCGGCGCGTGCTGTCTGACGCTCGCGTGCACAGCCAACACGGCTTTTGACCTCAGCAGAATTTTCAGCGCCTGATTTCTTGATGTTGAGTTCTCCAGGATCCACTGCCTGTAGCCTCACCTGGAGATCCACCCGGTCTATCAGTGGCCCCGAAAGGCGGTTCCAGTACCGCCTGACCTGCTGGGCGGTACACTGACAGCGGCCAGACCGATCTCCGTAGTAACCGCAGCTACAGGGGTTCATCGCACTCACCCACTGAAAACGACTGGGATAACGGACCGTCCGCCCTGCCCGAGCGATCGATACCGACCCCGACTCCAGTGGCTCACGTAACTGATCGAGCACCTGCCGGGAGAACTCCGACAGTTCATCGAGAAAAAGCACGCCGTTGTGTGCCAACGAGATCTCGCCTGGTCTCACCCGGGCGCCTCCCCCCACCAGCGACACAGCGGACGCACTGTGGTGCGGTGCGCGAAATGGCCGAAGCTGCCAGTGTTGGCTATCAAAACCCAGGTGTGACACCGAGTAGACTGCCGCCGTCTCCAGCGCCTCGTCCCCCTGCATATCCGGTAGGATACCCGCAAGCCGTTCAGCCAGCATTGTCTTGCCACAGCCGGGAGGACCCACCATCATCAGCGAATGGCCACCGGCTGCTGCAATCTCGAGAGCGCGCACGCCCAAGGGCTGGCCGCAGATATCCTTAAGATCGCCAGGCTCATTACCTTGTCGAGGCTTTTCCAAAGGTGCAGCAGCGATCGGTGCCGGAATCGGTGCAAGTCCGGATAGGTATGCAGCCGCTTGTGTCAGGCTCTCAACCGCCAGCAGTCTCACATCCCGCACGAGGCTGGCTTCGGCGCGGTTAGCCATCGGCAGCATCACGGCCCGTCCGAGTCTACCGGCCGCCAGTACCGCCGGCAAAACACCAGGAATCGGCCTCAGTTCTCCACCCAGACCCAATTCACCCAGATACTCACCTGAAAGATCGACTTCTGTCGATCTCAGTTGACCGGAGGCCGCAAGGATGCCTAGAGCTATTGGCAGATCGAACCGGCCGCCCTGCTTGGGAAGGTCAGCGGGAGCGAGGTTTACGGTAATCCTGCGCACCGGAAAATCAAAGCCCGAATTGATCAGTGCGCTACGTACCCGTTCGCGGCTCTCTCGGACAGCGGCCTCGGGGAGGCCGACAATGGTAAAAGACGGTAGGCCACCCGAAAGGTGGACCTCGACCGCAACCGATGGCGCATCGAGGCCGCTAGGCGCCCGACTCTGAAGTCTCGCGAGGGACATGTTGACAGCTCCTTGTCATGGTTTCCCGATCCGTGGGATGAAGAGTTGCTAAGGATCGGCGCTACGCTTAAGCGCATCCTCAAGCTCGATGACCCGTTTCTGGAGTTCCTCCAACTGACTGCGAGTCCTTGCCAGAACCTTTTCTTGAATCTCGAGTTCTTCCCGGCTAACAAGATCCATCTTCTCAAGAGATGACTGGACCATTGCCCGAACATTCTTTTTGACGTCCTCAGCGATATCTACTGGTAACACCTCTCCCAGCGATTCAGCGATTTTTTTAAATGGCGTCGTCATGTCGCGAAGGTTGTTATTCCCAAAACTTTTAAGAGTTCTATTTTACCACCCCGGATGATCAAAGCGCGTTGCTTTGATTCAGTGCAAAACGGGCGCCACCGTGCTACCTAGCGGTGCATTGCTTCGAAAAATCCCTCTCAGGCCAACTGAATCACTCATTACGATGATTTTTTTAATCTGGCACGCAAATTGCTAGATAAGAAATACCACGCAGTGATCAGACCAGAGCTTGGACTGATCCCGAGATAAACACTTTACACAGGAGAATGTTGACGAAGCTTGTCACTGCCCTTCTCAAGCCATTTTGGCTGAACGATGTCCAGGACACCCTATCCCGGGTGGGAATCCAGCGTATGACTATTATCGAGGTCAAAGGATTTTGCCGGCAAAAGGGCCATACCGAACTGTACCGAGGCGCGGAATACCTGGTGGATTTCCTGGCTAAGGTAAAACTTGAAGTTGCTGTTTCCGAAGCGCTAGTCGCTCAGGCTCTGGAAGCAATCATGGAGGCGGCCAGGACCGGAAAAATCGACGACGGAAAGATCTTCGTGCACGGCATTGAACAGGCCTTCCGAATCCGTACCGGTGAGACTGGTCCGGACCAAGAACACAACTGAACTCCCGATCACCAATTCTGATTCAGCACTTTCCTCGGAACTGATCGGTACGGGTGTCATCTTCCGCTTAGTCTTCGCGGCCAATCTTGTCACCTGGGCCGCAATTTGAGTGTCGCGTGGAATTCGTGTCAGCGAGGGGGAGGAGTATCGGGGTGTCGATGCATCCGAATACGGTCTCGAGTAGTCCCCGGCTTTACATCGGGAGCGCAGTAGCGCTGCTGATGTAAAGCCGATTCAGCAAAGGTTTCAGCATGACATTGCCCCCGTTTCGAGGCGTTGTCTATTCAGCGGGCCTCACTCGATAACGCACGAATGCTTCTTCCCGAAGAAGTTGGGTCCACTGCTCAAACTCTTCTTCAGTCTTGCGTCCAGCGATAATACTTTTCGCCTGACGTCGGCGTAGGGTGTTACCAACATCTTTTTCCCGCTCTCCCGTAATCTGGGCAATATGCCAGCCGGCTGCGGTCTGAAATGCTGGGCTGACCTCATTAACGGATAGGAGATCAAGGGCCTGCTCGAATTCACTAGGCAACTCCCCGGGCCCCAACCATCCAAGATTTCCTCCAAGTGCCCGGGTGCTGGTGTCCTCCGACTGTAAACGGGCGACGGCGCCAAAGTCCTCGCCCGCGACAATACGGTCACGGACCCGTTCAAGTCGTGCTCGCAGTTGCTCATCTGGCAACAGCACGCTGGCCCTGATCAGAATATGTCGGACTTGCTGCTGAAGCACGACCATCTCCTCCTGGGATTTCCTTGCCAGCACCTTCAGCAGATGCCACCCATTAGAGCTTTTAAATACAGCAGACAACCCCCCAGCAGGAATACCTTCTACAGCGTCCAGAAAAAGTTGTGGTAACTGCTCCGCGGTTCGTATGCCAAGAAACCCCCCTTGCGCCGCCTTATTACCTTCAGAATAACGTCTTGCCGCCTCAGTAAACGCGAGTCCAGCGACAATCTCAAGACGGATTTCCCGAAGTCGGCTCCGGACATTGGCAACCTCGGTCTCTGACGCATTTGAGGGCAGTTTCAGAAGAATATGCGCAAGACCAAGTTCAAGGGTAGTGTTGTCTTCCGAATTGGAGTTTTGCGAAAGATATTCATCGATCTCCTGCTCATTGACGGTGACCTGCCGTCGGATTCGCCGATCAATCAGCTTCCGGATAGTCAACTGTTTGCGCAGGTCCGCCTCGTAGGCTTTAAGCGCAACGCCCGCTTCTGCGATTGCCGTTTCTAACTGCGCTAGGGTTAAACCGTTCTGCTGGGCAATTGTCATCAGAGCGTAAGCCACTTCCCGATCACTCGCTGAAATCGACAAACGGGCAGCCACGCTCAGTAGCAGTGCATCCACGATCAACTCCTCCAAGAGTCCTGACACCAGGACATCGCGAGGTGGTAGGGGCTGACCGGCGGAACGCAGCTCCATCTCGGCAAGCGAGATTTCTCTATTGAGATCGGCTTCGCTGATAACGCCGTCGTTAACCACCACCAAAACACGGTTGAGAGATTCCTCTGCAAACGTGCCGGCCGACAACGCGGTTGTCACCGCGCCCACTACCAGTACGCGACCGAGGCAACGCCGGAGGCCGACGGTGCAGCATCGGAGAGCGCGCCTCAAATCCGCAAATACACTAACTAATTCCACGAGGGTGCAGTAGTAGTAATACCGTCCGCTAACTGATTACTCGAAATCCGCCCCAGGCTCTTGAGGCTAAAGGTCGCCATAAACTGAACACCTCCTTCGTCCTCGTCTTCGCGGGGGCGATCCTCAAGCGCAACCTGCAACGCCCAGCAACAGGCATCATAACCGAGACTGACACGGCTATAGGAGCCATGATCGTCATTATCAGACCACCCGGTGAGGACGGCAGCCCCGAGTTGCCAGCGGGGTGCGAGCGGCCATTTCAGATCAAGTTCCAGATTACTGGATGCATCCTCCCAACGGTAGGAAATCCCCAGTTCACGTCGGAAATCCGGGCTGTACCGCCCCCCTAGGCGCCAGTTTCCAATCTCGCTATCTTCCCAGTTCCAGTTGGTGAATCCACTAGCGCTGATATCTTCATTAAGATGAAAAGTCGCATCAGCTAGGAAAGGAGAAAAATCACTCGAATCTGCACCAGCACCATCCAGCGTAACCTCGCGCTCGGCAAGATAAATCTGCTGAGCCAGCTGCCAACTGAACAGATCATTGCCGGAGTCCTCGGAATAGGTCTCGCTCGAAAGATTCAACGTGAATCCCTGGAAATTCTGGATTCTGTCTGAACCCCAAAACCCCCCGCCTAAAAAGGCATCGGCGATGTTGTCAAAACCCACCGAGCCAGAGTCAAAAACCGGTAGATCATCCTGATCTTCATAGGGCACATAGTGATACGACAAACTCGGTACCAATGTCTGGGTATGATCTTCGCCTCGCCAGGTTACATCACGCTCCAGAAACAGTTTTGAGCCGATCTCAAAAAGATAAATGCCCCGCGTGGGGTTGGAAGGCTTATCCCTTGGCTGGTTCTCGACACTGTAGGCAGTATATGCATACGTCAGTTTAGGGATAATTTCACCGTAGGTCCGATCCATGGGGATAGCCAGTTCGACCTGATTATCCCACCTCAGACCAGTGGTTTTATTGGACGACGCGTGACCGAAATTGACCAACTCTGAATCATACTGCGGCTGGAATGAAAAGCGCGTACTGTCGTCCTGAAGATAACCGTCGGAATCTTCTGCGTTTAGAGCAAACGACTTTCCCCAGAAGACCCCGACTCCAGGGAGCCGGCTATAAGGTTCATCTGCTTTGGAAATACTACTGTCCAGGGTCTGGTACGAAGTGACATCCGCGTTGACACGAAAATCTTCCTCTTCGAGAAAAATGTCCATAGGCTCAATTGAAAAATCGACACGCTGGGGGATATGCGAGGCGCTACTGACCTGCAAATTATCGGACAGATCATCGAGGTACTTCGTATCAGAAACGTATCCAACATCAACGCCATACCGAAGTTCACCCCAGCTGTCCTCGATGTATTGACTATGCTCATAACTCAAGCCGTAGCGGCTGGATCCAAATTTGCTGTCATCGGGCATGAATTCGCCACGCAAAATTCCGCTGGTGCAGGGAAATGAGCGACAGATGCTGTCATCTGATCCGATATACCTGAACTCCCCAGACGTCAACAGACCACGATTCGCCATATAACGTCCTGCAAAGGTAGCATCACGCTGCGGCGCGATATTCCAGTAGTATGGCACCTGGAAATTGAAACCCCAATTCTCTCCGTAGCCAACGGTGGGGAACAGCAACCCGCTTTTGCGCTCGTCGTTAATCGGGAAACTGAGCCGCGGCGCATAGGCGATCGGCACCCCGTAAAACCTCACCTTCAAGTGCTCTCCCGTGCCAATTCCTGACGCATGGTCCAGGGTAATCTCACTGGCTTCGATCATTACGGAGTCGTCGCCGGCAACACAGCGAGAATACACGACGTCCTGGAGGCGCTCCCGGTCATGTCCGTCCAGGAAAAGCGCGCTGGCCGTTGCTCGCGCCTTGGCTCTTATGACTAGCGGCTCCTCAATTTCAGAGGCCGTCGTGACTGATACGTCGGAGGCTGTTTCATCTTGAGATCCATGGAAATCAAGATTAAGAATCTCACCCGACGGAAGTCGAATTACATCAGGGGTCGTCATTGCCGGGCCTTTTACACTTCCCGGGGCGCCCGCTGCGGAAAGGGTAAACCCTGATCGATCAAAACTTGTTTGGGAAAAATCAACCACATTTCGCTTCGGAATCGGGTCCCGACGAGCCAACTGCAGGGTAACATCGCGCGCAGAGCCGATACGTGTCTCCATCTCAAGCGCAAGTTCCACTGCCGTTATGCGGTCTCCATTTTCCGAAATAAGAACCACATTCGTCGCGTCAAGAGACATCGTTCTCTTGTCAAAACGTATCACATCAGCATATATCCCTCTTGCTCCCTGGGTCGCAAACGCCCCACCTTTAAGTTCCAATTGCTCCGGCGAAGGAATATCGATCTTGTCCGCTTCCAGGTTGATGGGTAGGCGGGTGGGATCTTCTGCAACGTAGGGAATTAGGTCTGTCGGAATAGCGATGGGATCAGCCGGGCAGGTCGTTTCATCGGCGAAAACCACGGGCGCCTCAGCAGCAGCGCCAGTTGATACCAACGTACCGGACAGACCCAGCAGCACCGAGAGGAAACGCATGGACCAATTGGTCTTTTCTCTGAGAACGCGCTGCGGGAATGATCTCATCCTGGAAATCCTGGTGACAGTATGGCTGATCGGACGTCGCTGGTGGCTTTCCGCTGACATTTCCTGACAGCATCAGTCCGATCGAAGCAGTATTATAGGCAACCGTCCAGCCGCAGGAAATCTGCCCGAGGTGTACAGCAGATTTATGGAACTGCTCCATGACAACAAGATCCGCGATGATACTGGCTGCCGGTCGTGGCGAACGGCTTGCACCACTAACCGATCTGACGCCAAAACCCTTGCTCGAGATTGCAGGGGAACCGCTGATCGACCACCACCTCCGCGCGCTCGCCCACGCAGGCATCACCCAGATAACTGTCAACGTCGCCCATTTAAGCGAACAGATCGTTGCCCATCTAACGAGTGTCCGCCCTGGCGCTATCCGGGTTGATTTCTCTCATGAGTCGCAAGGCGCCCTTGAAACAGGGGGTGGCATTCATAATGCGCTCGATCTTATTGAGAGTGATCCCTTTATCGTGGTGAATGCCGATATCTGGACCAACTTTCCATTCGCGGCGCTGCCAGATGCAATCGACAGTCTTGCCCACCTTGTTCTGGTTACAAATCCACCACACCACCCCGGCGGAGATTTTGTGCTTCGTGATGGGATGGTCCAGAAGACAGGTCGAGACCCAACGACTACCCTTACCTACTCCGGAATCGGGCTTTATCAAAAGTGTCTGTTTAAAGATTGCAGCAGCGGTCGTTTTCCGCTGGCACCGCTATTGCACAAAGCCGCACAGGCGGGTCAACTCAGCGGCGAAGTCTATCGCGGCAACTGGATTGATATCGGTACCCCGAAACGACTGATGGAAGCGCAGCGCCAAGCGCGGACTCATCTGGGATAGTACTCATTCGAGTACAAATACTCTGGTGCTCTGAGTTTAGTTCTTATGTGACATTTCGGCAGAAAGTCTGACCCGAAGGATCTCTTCTAGGGTGTCGGCAGCCTCGCCCACGGTTATCTCCAATCCTCGTTCTTTAATGCTGGTCACGCGAAGCCCTGAGAATCCGCACGGATTGATCCTGGAAAAAGGATCCAAATCCATATCAACGTTCAGGCTGAGACCATGATAGCAGCAGCCGGAACGAACTCTCAGCCCCAGTGCCGCGATCTTTTCGCCATCAACATAAACTCCTGGCGCACCGGGCTTGGTTACGGCATCGAGACCGAATTGATCCAAAAGCGTAATCAGTGATGTTTCTATCAGATTGACGAGTTGGCGGATCCCAAGGCCCAACCGCCGAAGATCAAGTAGCAGATAGGTAACCAGTTGCCCAGGTCCGTGATAGGTGATCTGCCCGCCGCGATCAGATTTCAAGAGAGGAATCTCGCTACGACCGTCCTGCACGGACTCGCGGCAACTGACACCTTGGGTATACACCGGTGCGTGCTCGAGAAACCAGACTTCATCGGGAGTCTCGGACCCTCGAGTGCGCGTCCATTCACGCATCTTTGCCAGCGTTGCTGCGTAATCTCGGGTCCCCAATCGGCGAAACTCTAACGGCAACATCATGGTTCGTGATTTCACCTTTGCCGCTAAAGCGTCAGCAGGACGTCACTCTCACTGTTTAAGTCCATGTATATTGCATCCAACTGTTCACGGCTGACTGCCTTGATGGTACAACTCACCGAGACATACTTGGAAGCACCACTCTCGCGGGTTCGAACATCGAGAATCTTTGCGTCGCCCAAATGCCGCGAGACAATTTTTTGGACACGCTCATCGAAACCGAGAGTCTGCTTTCCCATTGCCTTGATCTGAAACTCACAGGGGAAACTCAGCAGTTCCTCAAATCTCTCAGGCGATTCATCCTCTGCGGACATCAATGAAACCAGAGTCGGATGGTATCGGACAGTCGGTCCATCCATGATCCTGCCTCCACTCCCTCAAGCGCTATCAGGGGGCGCGACAACAGCTCAGCACTGCTCAATGTCACAGTCAATGTTCCGAGTTTCTGTCCTTGCGCAACAGGTGCCACAACGGGATCGGTCAGGGACACACCCGCTTTCAGTTTTTTACCAAGCCCTTTCGCCAGAATCAGTGCAATCGGATCTGACAGGCCCAGCGGGACGGCCTCAGCATCTCCTTTGAATACAGGGGTTTCCACAACTTTCTGGCCGGCCGGATATAAATCGTGGTGTTCGTAGGCGGCAAAACCGAAACGGAGCAGCGAATAAACGGCGTCCGCCCGCTCACGATTGCTCTTGGCCCCAATCACCGTGCCGATCAGCCTCATACCATCCCGCTCGGCAGAGCCGACCAGACAATACCCTGCTGATCGGGTATGGCCGGTCTTGACACCATCAATACTGCTATCGCGTCCGAGCAACGGGTTGCGGTTCTTCTGAGTAATATTGTTCCAGGTAAACTCTCGTATGGCATACAACGCATAGTGATCCGGCTGCTCGTCGATAATGGCGCGGGTCAGCAAGGTCACATCCCGTGCTGTGGTGAAATGATCCGGATGTGGCATCCCGGCGCTGTTGACAAAGTGGCTATTGGTCATACCGAGTTCGGCAGCAGTCTGATTCATCAGATCCGCAAAGCCCTCTTCACTTCCGGCAATATGTTCTGCCAACGCGACGGCAGAGTCGTTGCCCGACTGCACAATCAAGCCCATCAGCAGATCCTTGATCTCGACTTTGTCACCGGCTTCGATAAACATTCGCGATCCTTCCGAGCGCCACGCTTTCTCGCTCACCAGCACGATATCATCGAGTTCCACCGTGCCGCGTTCAACTTCACGAAAAACAATGTAGGCGGTCATTAACTTGGTCAGACTAGCAGGCTCCACCGGCGAATCGGCACGGTGGGCCGCGAGCATCAGCCCAGTGGCAGCATCCATCAACAGCCACGAGGAGACTTTTAATTTCGGCGGCGGAATGGTTGACCGCATCGCCTCGGAAAGATCTGACCCGATCTCCGCGGACGCCACAGATGGCATGAGCACAAGACACATGCTCAAGATGGTGCGGCGAAGCACGTTTACGCACTTTCTGGTCATAATAGATATCACTCCCTGACTGCCGTCGGCTTAAGGCCGGTTATTTCCATGATAATTGCTCGCTGGGTTCTTATTGCGCTCGTGCCGGAGACCGGGCCAGCCTGGACCCGATAATACCGATTCTCCTTGTATTCCACCGTCACAATCCGAATGTCAGGAATACCCGCCCGGATCAACTTCGCCTTGAGGCGCTCAGCATTATCTTGGAGACGGAAACTCCCCGCTTGAAGGAACACCCGCTGCTGTCGCTCACCTCTAACTGATCTCGCGGAGGACATCTGTCGACCCGTGGCAGTACCAACGACCTGGATATCGACTGGCGCCGTCCCTGACATTACGATGCCCAGTTTTTTTGCCGCCATATAGGAGAGGTCCAATATCCTGCCGCCGAGGAACGGCCCCCGATCATTCACCCGTACTACGACCTCTTGGTCGTTGCGCAGGTTCCGTACTCGCAGGTAACTGGGCAATGGCAGAGTTTTATGTGCTGCAGTCATTGCAAACATATCGTACTCATCCCCATTGGCAGTGGTCCGGCCATGAAATTTCCGGCCATACCAGGAAGCTTCTCCAGTTTCCGAATAACCAACCATGACCGAAGACATCGGCACGTAACGGATGCCGAAAACCTGGTATGGCGAATTGCCGATTGTGCTTAAAGGTTCCGCCCGAGGCACAGCATCGGCAACCGTTGAAGGATCAGGGCTGGAGTTGGGAGGTCCGTCATCCTCAAAATAAGCGCCCGATGAAGAATCACGAAAAACGCTGCATCCGGTGAGCGTCAGGAGTACGGCTGTCACGACAATGCAGCGCAGCAACCACACCGTCAGCTCCCGGTGGCCGAAGCGATCTGCTCTGCCAACTCAAACACCGACATCGCATAATTTTGACTTCGGTTATATCGGGTAATCACAAAAAAGTTGTGGTGGCCCAGCCGATAATCCGCGCCGAGCTTTCCCTCAAAGCGCATCACACCCACTTTCTCTTCCGCATCTCCCGATACCGCAATCTCCAGCGCCTGGATCGCCGAGAGCGGTGAGTTTGGACTCAGCTTGCGTGTCACCATGGACTCAAGTGCCTCCGGCGCGTTAAGAACCCGCGTGACAATCTCTTCACCTGGACGCCAACGGTGGCGGGCCAGATAATTGGCCGCGCTGCCGATTGCATCCGCAACGCTGTTCAGGAGATCAGCCCGGCCATCACCGTCAAAGTCGATAGCGTAGCTGCGGTAACTGCTGGGC
>DPVA01000090.1:0-1230 GCA_003529705.1 Gammaproteobacteria bacterium
CCGTAACCTGGCCCTGACACCGGGCAAAGTGGTTCTGCAGAACGACCTGATTCAGCTGATTCAGTACGAGCCGACCACAAAGGCGGTCGGCCGCACGCCGTTGCTCGTGATTCCGCCCTGGATCAACAAGTACTACATCCTGGACCTGCAGCCTAAAAATTCCTTCATCCGATGGCTGGTCGCGCAGGGTCATACCGTCTTCGTCATTTCCTGGGTAAACCCCGGCAGTGAACTTGCCGATAAAGGGTTTGAGGACTATCTGCTCGAAGGCCCGCTGACAGCACTTAACGCAATTAAAGCGATAACCGGCACGGCGCAGAGCAATGTCATCGGCTACTGTCTGGGCGGGACGCTGCTCGCCGGCCTGCTGGCTTATCTGAAGGCGACGGGTGCCGCTGATCGGGTAGCGAGTGCCACGTTTTTAACTTCGATGATCGATTTTGAGGAGCCTGGAGACCTTGGGGTCTTTATTGATGACGATCAGATCGAAAGCCTTGAGCAGAAGATGAGCCGTGACGGGTACCTAGACGGGACGGACATGGCAACGACCTTCAATATGCTGCGCTCCAACGACCTTATTTGGTCGTTCGTCATCAACAACTACCTGATGGGGGATGAGCCGCTGGCCTTTGACCTTCTGTACTGGAACTCGGACTCAACCAGAATGCCGGCGAAGATGCACAGTGAGTATCTGCGCACAATGTATCTTGAGAACCGCTTCAAGGAGTCGGGGGGTATGGTACTGGATGGCGTGGCCATCGACATTCCTTCGGTGGATACGCCCTGCTATTTCTTGTCGACCCAGGAAGACCACATCGCCCCGTGGCGTTCGACTTTCGCCGGGGCCAGCCTGCTGAAGGGGCCCATTCGTTTTGTGCTCTCAGGCTCAGGCCACATCGCGGGGGTGGTGAACCCTCCGGAATCCAACAAGTATGGTTACCGTACCCATCGGCGCCGTCCTAAAGGCGATGCAGACGCGTGGTTTGAAAGTGCGACCCGAAAAGAAGGATCCTGGTGGCCGGACTGGCAGCAGTGGGTCTCGAAGTTCTCGGGAACAAAAGTAAAGCCTCGAAAGCCCGGAATGAAAAAAGCCTTTCCCTTGCTGGAAGAGGCGCCGGGTGCTTTTGCCGCAAAGCGGCTTGATGAGACAGAAAGCGGGTAAGCGCGTTACCGGCGGCGCCAGAAGATGCGGGTGCCTTTCCCCCGCCATTTGGGGTCGTTAAAGGATTC
>DPVA01000090.1:1603-2671 GCA_003529705.1 Gammaproteobacteria bacterium
TGTGAAAAGAGATCGGCAGCGCCGTAGTTATCCATTGCAACAACTTCCAGCTGGTCTCCCGCGCGCGCCGCGAGGATGTCCTGCAATTGATCACGGTCGTAGCCGTCATCGGGGTCGACCGACAGCACCGAGCAACCGCCAAGGCGCCGTGCAATCGTGAGGAGTTTCTCGGGATCGCTCTCAGCGACAATATCGATGTTGCTCAAGTCCCTTTGTCTCGCCTCTGAGACGACTGAGTCGGCCCATTCAAGGGACGGCTCCAGCCCGAGAACCGCCTGTGCTCGTCGGCCAAAGAAAAGAGACGAGCCTCCCGTACCGACTTCGATCACGCGGTCGTCAGGCCTGACGAGTTCATCGAGCTTCCTGACCGCCCCGGGTGTCATCCAGGGGACCTCGTATTCCATCGCAAATCCGCCGCTGACATAGTTTTCTGGAATTCTGATGGCCATGGCTTTTCCTTGAGTGCTCCTATCAGGTTTTGTACGGGTCGGCAGCGTCGCGCAGGCCGTCGCCAAAGAAGTTAAAGGCAAGAATGATGATGACCACCGGAACCACAGGCAGCATCAGCCAGGGGTAGAGGGCCACCACGTTGATGTTCTGCGCTTCATTGAGCAGGACTCCCCAACTGGTAATCGGCGGCCTCAATCCCAGTCCCAGAAAACTGAGCGCAGTTTCCCCGAGGATCATACCGGGAATGGACAGGGAGGCTGATGCGATCAGGTGACTCATGAAGCCGGGCAGCAGATGCCGACCAATGATCCGTCGGGGACGGGCGCCCAATAGTTGGGCCGCTGTGCAGTAATCCTCTTCGCGCAGCGCCATCAGTTTTGAACGCACCGCTCTGGCGAGTCCGGTCCAGTCCAGCATTGCCAGAATAACGGTAATGCCGAGAAAGATGAGAAGCGGACTCCAGGTCACGGGCAACACCGCCGATAGCGCCATCCATAGCGGTATCTCAGGAAAGGACCGCAGCACTTCAATCACCCGCTGCACCAGCGCATCAATCCATCCGCCGAAATAACCGGCCAATCCGCCGATGACGATGCCCAGAATGAAGCTGACGGCAAT
>DPVA01000181.1:0-5219 GCA_003529705.1 Gammaproteobacteria bacterium
CACCAGGTTGCCCAGAAGTTGACCAGAACAGGTTGCCCCGACAGTTGGTCTGACGAGAAATAGTCGCCGCTGGTAGTGGGTAGAGAAAAGGGCGCTAGGGTCTTCAGCACCTGTAACTCGGGTTCGGTTTTAGACACAAAGATTTCGGCCGCGAAAAATCCGATGACCGCTGCGGTCACCCCACCGAAGAGCCAGGCGAGCAGCGTACGAGTTCGTACCATGAGGATTATTCCAAGGAATTCAGAAGTGCCACAAAGCCGTCAGTGCCGATAAAGCCGTAGCGCCGCTCTGCCCGGTATTCCTGGCCATCGACATTGAAGAAAAGTATGGCGGGAGGGCCAAAGACGCCATAACGCTTCTTGATGGCAGTGCCTCCGGAATCATCTGGGTCCGTCACATCTACCTGGAGCAGACGGTAGCCTCCAAGCGCTGTGATGACCAAGGGATCGCGAAAAGTGGTCTCTTCCATTCGAACGCAGTCGGTACACCATTCGGCGTAAAAGTCTAATATCACTTTCTCATTGGAGGCCTTTGCCTTGGCTAGGACCTTGTCTAGCGTTGCGAGGGTGTTGACCCTTTCAAAATGTACAGCCTTTGCCCCAACGTTATTTTCGCCAATCCCACTTAAGGCGCTGAACGAAACCGGGGCCATGATACTGCGATTGCCGCTGAAGCCGCCGATCATCGCAAGCACCCCCCATACCAGCAGGACTGTCCCGAGCCCTTTGAAGAATATCGTCCAGCCTGAAGCGTTTGGGGCAAGCGTTCGACCTGCGCCGAGGTAGACACCGGTGATGATGAAAAGGGCTGCCCACAGCAGGAGTACGGGTACCGCCGGTACCGCGCCCAGCAGATAGACAGCGACGCCCAGCAGCATGACCCCAAAAGCCTGTTTGACACGCTCCATCCAGATTCCGCTCCGCGGAATCAGCCAGGTCGCGCCTGTGCCCGCGACGACAAGAATTACACCCATCCCAAGCGCCATTGACGACATCAGTGCAGCGCCAACCCAGGGATCTGCATTGAGGATTGCGATGCTGAGCACGGATATCAGCAGGGGGGAAACACACGCGCCCACAATCAGCGCGGACGCGGCACCGAGGATAAAGACCATCCAGGCCGATCCGCTAAGACCCCGACTTCCCGTTGCCAGCCTCGATTGTAGCGCTGACGGCATCTGAATCTCATAGAACCCGAACATCGACAGTGCCATTAGCGCAAGGATGAGGGCGATGGCACCGATTGCCCATATGTTCTGGAAGTAAGCTTGCAACTGCTCGCCGGTGGCCCCGGCAACCCCACCAATGGCGGCGTAGGTAGTGATCGTTCCCAGGACGTAGATGACCGAGAGCCCCGCAGCACGACCCCGAGCAGTACCCGATTGACCGACAATCGTTCCCAGGAGGATCGGGATGAGCGGCAGAACACACGGAGTAAAACTAAGCAGCAGCCCGGTGGCAAAAGCAGCACCGAGGTAACCGATCAGAGCGCCGGCTGAGATAGTCTGGATCGCGTCGACCTCAGCCATTTGTCCGGCAGTAGCGTTGGTCGGGTTTCCACTTGCGGCCGCGTCACTGATTACCTGGGGTAACGCGATTTTGAGAGTTTTCTTAACCGGCGGATAGCAGATACCCTGTTCGGCACAACCCTGAAAATTTGCGATCAGAGCCACCTCTTGCGCGGCTGCCTCAGGGATGATCGGCAGCTGAGCGGTGAAGTCAGTAGACAAGATTTCGACCTCGCCAAAATAGGGATCCTGTTTACGTTTTCCCTGGGGAAGGGTATGTTCCATCAAGGTACCTCCCGCCAACGTTTCGAAGCTCAGTTTGTCTCGATACAGGTAGTAGCCAGGCGCGACGCTAAATTGTGCCTGCAGCATGTCGCGGCCGTAGGCATTGACCTTGAGGACAAAGGCTTCGTTGACGCCTAGAAATTCGGGCTCGCTGGTCGTTACGCCGAGGAGTTGCTGCAGGTCCGCGACACTGTCGATGCTGCTGGTTTTTGTTGGGCTGACCTCGGGGAGTGTCAGAGCGACTGTCTGGATGATCGGCGGGTAGCACACACCAACCGGCTCGTTGCAGCCCTGGCCACGGGCGCTCAACAGCAGTTCTCTCGAATCCGAAGCATTGCGCACAAGCGCGACCGTGATCTTCGCCGAATTCTCGACAATCTGGACTTCCCCAAAGAACTCATCCTGTTTAGTTCGGGCGGGCGGGTAATTGACTTTTGCTATTGCAACGCCCACGGGGTCGGCATCAAAACTAAATTTGTCGAGATACATGTAGTAACCCGCCGCGATCTCCCAGGTTGCCACGATCTCCTCAGGCGAGATCACCTCCGTCGAAAACGCAAACGCCTGGTCTGGCTCCAGCAGTTCCTCGCTATCTTGGGCATAGAGTGGTGCCACTGCCATTGCGATCAGCAGGGAACACAGTGCCTTGGCACATATCCGTGCACGCTTAAACTGAGTGGTGGTGAAGAGTAGCCAGGGTTTGTGCTTCACGGTGATTCTGTACCGGGGCCTGCAGTTTGAGGTTTTAATTGCCTGACGATAAGACGTGATTTTCGCACGTTCGCAATAGCCTAAGGTTCACAATACTATTACCCCTTATTTCGCAAGGGTGACGAGGCTTCGGTAAAATGTGCCGCTGTTTGGTAAATGTTTTGACCCACCTCTGATGCCCATTTTATTTCTCATATTTGTAATGGTTCCCCTGCTGGAGATCTATCTCCTGATTGAGATTGGAAGCCTCATCGGGGCAGTCTGGACCGTGACCGGGGTGGTTGGTACCGCTGCCCTCGGAGCGGCACTCGTGCGCCGTCAAGGGTTGGCGGCTCTCTCGCGTTTCCGTTCGGCCACCCAGGCCGGAGAACTGCCTGCAGTAACCATTATTGAAGGGTTGGCGCTCTTATTGGCTGGGGCATTGTTACTGACACCGGGTTTTTTCACAGACTTTGTGGGATTTCTACTTCTGACGCCGCCGCTACGCCAGTTTCTGGTGAAACGCTGGTTGATAGACCGTATCGTTGCCCCCGCTGAGAACACCTCAAACAGGAAAACTCCAGGCGCTGTTGATGGGGAATTTCGGCGGATAGATGACTGATTTTCTCGGTAACTCTTGACTTTACTCTAATAAGCCCTAATATTAGCACTCAAATAAGGTGAGTGCTAACTCCTGTTGGCTCCACATTTTCCCTCCATTACTCAGATCTTTAGGAGATAAAGTAGATGAATATTCGACCGCTGCACGACCGTCTCGTGGTGCGACGCCTCGACGAAGAGCGCACCAGCGCAGGCGGAATCGTCATTCCAGATTCAGCGACCGAAAAACCCATGACCGGCGAAGTGCTGGCCGTAGGTAACGGCAAGCGTCAGGACAACGGTGAGCGTTTGACTCTCGACGTTAACGTCGGTGACAAGGTGCTGTTCGGCAAGTATTCCGGGACCGAGGTCAAGGTAGAAGGCGAGGAAGTCCTGGTGATGCGTGAAGACGACATCATGGGCGTCATTGAAGGTTGAGGTCAGCGCAGGCTTGCACCTAATCAGTACGCAAAATTTATTTTTTTAAAGGAACGAAATAATGTCAGCTAAAGAAGTCAAATTCGGCGAGTCCGCCCGCGCGGCGAAACTGCGCGGCGTCAATGTGCTTGCAGATGCCGTTAAGGTCACGCTGGGCCCCAAGGGCCGTAACGTGGTGCTCGACAAGTCTTTCGGCGCGCCGACCGTCACTAAGGATGGAGTCTCTGTTGCGAAAGAGATCGAGCTCAAGGATAAATTCGAGAATATGGGTGCCCAGATGGTCAAGGAAGTTGCTTCCAAGACCTCTGACGTAGCGGGCGATGGGACCACCACCGCGACGGTACTGGCCCAAGCAATGCTGCGCGAAGGCCTGAAATCTGTCGCCGCGGGCATGAATCCCATGGATCTCAAACGGGGTATCGATAAGGCTGTGAAAGCCGCAGTCGATCAGTTGGCCGAAATCTCCAAGCCTTGCTCTGATCATCAAGAAATCGCCCAGGTGGGTACCGTCTCCGCCAACGCGGACGATTCTGTCGGGGGCATCATTGCTGAAGCGATGGAGAAGGTCGGCAAAGAAGGTGTGATCACGGTCGAGGAAGGAAAAAGCCTTGAGAACGAACTGGATGTCGTAGAAGGCATGCAGTTTGATCGTGGATACCTGTCACCCTACTTCATCAACGATCAGGATGCCATGCAGACTGATATGGATAACCCGCTGATCCTGATTCACGACAAGAAGATCTCGAACATCCGCGAGATGCTGCCGGTGCTCGAAGCCACCGCTAAAGCAGGCCGCCCGCTGCTCGTGATCGCTGAGGACATTGAAGGGGAAGCGCTGGCGACCCTGGTGGTCAACAACATCCGCGGTATCGTCAAAGTCTGTGCGGTGAAAGCCCCCGGATTCGGTGACCGCCGTAAAGCCATGTTGCAGGATCTCGCTATTCTCACCGGCGGTCAGGTAATCTCCGAAGAAGTCGGCATGAGTCTCGAAGGCGCTACGCTTGAAGAACTTGGTTCCGCCAAGCGCGTGCAGGTTAGCAAAGAAAACACCACCGTTATCGACGGCGCGGGTTCTGCTAGCGACATCGAAGCGCGAGTTAATCAAATCCGCGTGCAGATCGAAGAAGCTACCTCCGACTACGATAAGGAAAAGATGCAGGAGCGCGTCGCTAAATTGGCCGGTGGTGTCGCCGTAATCAAGGTGGGCGCTGCGACAGAAGTCGAGATGAAAGAAAAGAAGGCCCGCGTCGAAGACGCACTGCATGCAACCCGTGCAGCAGTAGAGGAAGGCGTCGTGCCTGGTGGCGGCGTTGCGCTGGTACGTTGCATTGATTCAGTGGGTGCGGTGGAGGGTGCTAACCACGATCAGGACCAGGGTATCAAGATCGTACAGCGGGCTATTGAAGAACCGCTGCGCCAGATTGTCGCCAATGCTGGTGAGGAAGGCTCTGTGGTCCTTAATAACGTCCTGGGTCAGGACGGCAATCATGGCTACAACGCCGGTTCCGGAGAATACGGTGACATGATTAGCATGGGTATTCTTGATCCGACGAAAGTGACCCGCGTCGCCCTGCAGCATGCCGCGTCTATTGCAGGTATGATGGTAACGACCGAGGCAATGGTGGCTGATATGCCGGATGATTCGCCGGCCGCTCCGGCGATGCCTGATATGGGTGGTGGTATGGGCGGAATGGGCGGA